>CALDMQ010000072.1 GCA_937917505.1 uncultured Erysipelotrichaceae bacterium
TTTCATAATCATTGTCTTCAAAACGATATGTTTCCACACCATGTGCAATCATACCTAAAGCATCACTCATCGCAATACCACACGTTCTAGAACCTAAATCTAATCCTAAAATCTTTTCCACTATTTAGACTCCAAATAGAACTTCACAAGTTCTTCAATAATTTCATCACGATCAATTTGTTGAATGATTGAACGTGCACCTTTATGACTTGAAATATAAGCAGGATCATTAGAAATTAAATATCCCGCAATTTGATGAACAGCATTATAGCCTCTCTCATCTAAAGCATGTGAAACACTCATTAAATTCGCATGAATCACTTCTCTTTTAATTTCTTCGGAGTTAAATAGACGTGTTTGTGTAAAATCTTTTCCCATAGCACATACCTCCTATCTATATATTATATATCATACACTAAAATAATCTAAAATGCTAGAAAAAACTCTTTATCCAACAACACTTTACATAAATTTAAGACTAAAAAAGAATCATTATTTGACTGATAACGATTCTTTCCTTTGTTTAATCAATTTCATCCACAAAATAATGAGGATCTTCACGATACTTCATAAGTGCTTTTTCAAATACTGCATCAGCATCTAATACATAACATGTTGCATTTAATACATGTCCTACACGATAATCACTTTCATCTAAAACATCTAAAATACGATCATACCTTTGTTCATAACCTTTAAAATCATGTCTTAATATATCTTTTTTAATACAATCACCATTTGCTAAAACAATTTCATAGTCAAAAGAACCACGATATAAATAATCAGGAACAATCATTTCTTCAACACCATGCATCGCTGTTATACACCTTAACCCACAACCAAGCATAACAATCTTACCATGCCTTCTTTTTAACTCATGGAACGGTGACATAACTCCCACTGGGCTAAAATCTAATAAATGTTGTTCAGCAATCATCTGAGCATCTTTTCCCCAAATAGCCACACTATGAGTAGGATGAATACTTCTATAAACACTAGGATTATGACGCATAATTTCAGGTAAAATTCCTACACAACTTGGTGTTTCATTTACATCAAAATACCGATGATCAACAGTCACATCAATATAGCTTAATGTAGGTAACATCAATGTCCCTTCACTTACGGTTTGCATTAAAGCATCAATAACAGCTTGAGGACCATCTTCAATTTCCTCATTACCTTTTAACGCATTATAAGATGAATGAACAAGAATTGTATCATTATCTTGAATACCTAACTTTTTTAAATCCTCAATAATTTGTTTTGCATCCATAAATTTTCCCCTTATTAAATATTCACATAATATGTTAAATAAAATGACACATTGAATCATTATATAGAACCAATTATAGAATTCAATTATAGAAAAATTTCAATTTTCATCACTTATTTAACATTACCTAAATATTCTCTTTTAATTGTTGTAAAGCTTGTGGAAGTTGTTCTAATGAAGCACATCCACCTTGTGCAAAGTCCGGTTTTCCTCCACCTCTTCCTTGCATCACATCATTCAATACTTTAACAAATTCTCCTGCTTTATATCCATCATCAACCATTGATTTTGTTAACCCTACAAAGTATGAAACTTTCTCTTCATAGTTATTCACAATGACAACCATTCCTTTTGTTAATTGATCTCGTAATTCAAAAGCCATTTGTTTAGCAGTTGGAACTTCCTTAGAAATAGATACACATAAAAATTCATAACCATTGATTATTTCAATATTCTTTGTTTTTTCTTTAGCTTCAATACTATTTAATTTTTCTAAGTATTGATCTCTTTCTTTTTTTACAGCATTTGTTTCATCAATCAATTGAGATAATTTATCAACAATTTCATGCTTATTTTTAAGTTTCATTAAAACACTCATTACCTGAATTGTTTCTTCATTTTTCTTTAATGATTGATAAGCTTTTTGTGCAGTGACAGCTTCAATACGTCTGACACCTGAACCAACACTTTCTTCACTTTCAATCTTAAACAATCCAATTTGAGCACTGTTAGCTACGTGGCAACCACCACATAATTCTTTAGAATAATCCCCAACACTAACAACTCTGACTTCATCACCATATTTTTCATCAAATAAAGCCATTGCTCCTGAAGCCATTGCATCTTCTTTACTCATAAGTTGAATTTGAACATTTAACCCTTTAAAAATTTGTTCATTCACTTCATCTTCAACTTTTCTTAATTCTTCATCAGTCACCTTTTGAGGATGTGTAAAGTCAAAACGTAATCTTTCACAATCTACATAAGAACCTGCTTGAGATACATGTTCACCCAAAACATTCTTTAATGCTTTTTGTAATAAGTGAGTCGCTGTATGGTTATTTTGGATTAATTGACGTCTTTGTGTATCAACCACAACATTGAATGTATCTCCAACTTTTATGCTTCCATTTTTAACAGTAACAAAATGAAGGTGTTGTTGATGTGGAGCTTTTGAAACATAAGTGACATTTAATTTTGTTGTTTCATTATACATTGTTGCATTATCAGCACATTGTCCACCCATTTCAGCATAACATGTTGTTTGATCTAAAATTAACACCATCTACAAATGTCGCAATGACTTTTGCTTGAATTGGTGTAGGATCATAAATAAATGTACTCACTGCATCAAATGCCATTAAATCAGGTTTTTGTGATGACATAGATTCAACATCACCACGTGCATTTCTTGCACGTTCTTGTTGAAGTTTCATTTCTTCTTTAAATCCTTCTTCATCAACGCTGTAACCTAATTCCTCTGCAATTTCTACAGTTAATTCTAATGGAAATCCATA
>CALDMQ010000073.1 GCA_937917505.1 uncultured Erysipelotrichaceae bacterium
TCACACCTGTAATTCTAAGAAGCTCAGAAATTGTTATAGATTCCAAACTTTTTTCATGACATATATTCAAAAGTGCCTCCGATAATAATTCTTTCACATCTATAGCCATTATCTTCACCTCTTTGAAGTATTATATCATATCAAAGTAAAAAATGGATAAAATTCATTATTTTTCAAAATGTTTCGCCACTGATTGGAGATGTTCAATAATTGGTAAATGTTGAGGACACATAGCAACACATTGCCCACATCCAATACAATCACTTGCTTTTCCAAATTCTTTTGTTAAATTCGCATAATATTCTCCTTGAGGTGTCCATCCCTTTTCCTCCACTTCTTGTAAATCAGCATTATATAATGAGAAATAACGAGGAATTGCTATATTTTTAGGACAACCATCTACACAATAAGCACATGCAGTACAAGGAATAGCAATAGAAGAATTAATGATATCTACTGCCTGATGAATAATACGATATTCTTCATCATGAAGCGATTGAAAATCACTCATATAACTAATATTATCCAAAAGTTGTTCCATATTACTCATACCACTTAAAACCATCATAACATTATCAAGACTAGCTGCAAAACGAATAGCCCATGATGGTATAGACATATCTGAATGATAGTCTTTAAATAGTTTTTCAACATCATGAGGCACCTTTGCAAGTGTACCACCCTTAACAGGTTCCATAACAATTACAGGTTTCCCATGCTTTGTAGCAACTTCATAACATTTTCTCGATTGAACTCCAATACTATCCCAATCTAAATAATTGATTTGTAATTGTACAAATTCAAATTCTGGATGTTCTGTTAAAACTTTATCTAAAAGTTCAGGTCCATCATGAAATGAAAATCCAATTGTCTTCACAAGACCCTTTTCTTTTTTCTCTTGAATCCACGTAAAGCAATCTAAATGATTATAAACTTCTAAACTATGAGCATTTATATCATGTAAAAGATAATAATCGAAATATTCAACACCAGTTTTTTCTAACTGTTCGTTAAAAATCTTATCTCTATCTTCTAAAGTATTAATAAATCCAGAATGTAGTTTTGTAGCAAGTGTATAATTCTCTCTAGGATGTCTACTC
This sequence comes from uncultured Erysipelotrichaceae bacterium, assembly GCA_937917505.1. Lineage (GTDB taxonomy): Bacteria > Bacillota_I > Bacilli_A > Erysipelotrichales > Coprobacillaceae > CALDMQ01. The sequence continues at coordinate 1,101 of CALDMQ010000073.1, forward strand.
ACCAATGCTTCTTTTGTTGCATTCTCACTTGCAAACCCACAATACATCCAGGCTGTATCAAAATAAGAAAATCCTTTTTCAAGAAATGTATCTACCATTTGTTTCACTTGTTCAATATCAACCTTTGAAGGATCATTTTTATCTAATGATGGTAAACGCATTAAACCAAACCCTAATTTCTTTGTCATACTTTTCCCTCCTATATATTCTTATTTTACAGTGTTATCGTCTTAATTCAAATACTTCATTAACATAATTACCTATGCTTTTTAATCATAGAAAAAAACGGTTTCCCGTTTTATTCATTCTTTCCTTTTGGTAAAAACAAACTTAGTAATAATGATACAACAAAAACACCTGCAACTGCATTACCATTAAAAATATCACCGACAACTTGTGGAAATGCTGCAAAAAAGTTTCCAGATGTTTGAGTTAAACCTACTCCAATACAAAAAGCTAAAGAAACAATAATCATTGTACGATCATCAAATTTTACTTCTTTTAACATTTTAATTCCTTCATACATAATAGAACCAAACATCATAACTGTGCAACCACCTAAAACTGCTTGTGGTAAAGAATTAAAAAATGCCCCTAATGGCGGGAATAATGATGCTAGAATCATAATCATAGCACCCATCAAAATAGTAAAACGATTGATTACTCTTGTCATTGTCACTAATCCAACATTTTGACTAAATGATGTTAATGGAATACAACCAAAGCACCCTGAAATTGTACTTGAGAAACCATCTACTGCAAGTGATCCTTGAAGTTCTTCCATTTTAATATCACGATTTAAAGCACCAGTACAAATTGCAGTTGTTGCTCCTGTTGTTTCAGCAGCTGATACCAAAAAGACAATTGCAATCGTAAAGAAAGCACCCAAATCAAAAGTTGGCATATGTTCTGTAAAAAAAACAAGTTTAGGAATACTAAAATACCCAACTGCTTTTATTGTTTGACTAATTCCTGATAAGTCAACCATTGGTGCAATATCCATAACTGTAAATATCACAGATAATACATAACCTACAATAAGCCCAACTAAGATATTCAAATTTTTATAAACACCCTTTAACAAATAACGTGAAACAAGACATACAATCAATGTCACTGCTCCAATAAAGATATGATACCAAGCACCAAAATCACTAGCTCCAGTACCTCCACCCCATGAATCCATACCAACAGATAAAAGTGAAAGTCCAATCGCAATCACAACACATGCTGATACAACTGGTGTTAAAAAACGTTTCCAATATTTTGCACTTAATCCTATAAGACCTTCAAAAATACCACCAAAAATAACTGCACCAATCATTCCTTCATATCCTAATTCTGGATTCGTACAAATAATCAACAAACTTCCTAAAAAAGTAAAACTCACACCCATAACAATAGGTAATCTAGATCCAATTTTCCAAACAGGATAAAGCTGCATACAAGTTCCAATTCCCGCAGCAAACATCGCACATTGTAACAATTGTGTGATTTCAGTTGCTGTTAAATGGTTGTTTGTTCCTTGCACAACTGCTGCACCACATACAATTAAGACTGGTGCTAAGTTCGCAACAAACATTGCTAAAACATGTTGTAAACCAAATGGAATTGCTTTTCTTAATGGCACTCTCCCATTTAATTTATAAATATTTTCCGTACTCACAGTCGAAATTTCTTCTTCTAAGTTTTCCATACACTTCTCCTTTTCCCTTATTAACAAAACTTAGTCTACCTTAGATTTTTATTATCGTCAATAAGAGACAAGAAAAGTATATCAAAAAAGTCGAACAAACGACTTCTTTATTTAAAATCAAATAAATTTAAACCAACTTCACTATCATGATATCTATCAACACAACCATCTATAAGTGTAATGACCATCTCACAAGTCGCACTGACAATAGCCCTATTCAAATGACCACCAAAGACTTCACCTTTTTCATTACCTGCACTCATATGTAAATGACAATAAAACTCATCATTCATAGTATTAATCGTTCCTGTTAAAGACACAATTTCAAAGTCCCCTTCAAATTCATTAGCATAATATTTCTTTTCATTCGTTTTAAAAACACCTACTGTAAAATGATTCACTGCGCCTAATGCTTGAACACTTGCAAGTTGGATATGCTCTTGTAATGCTATATTTTTGACTTGTTCTAAAATATCTTCACCTTTATCTATTCTAACGATAATTGTATGATCAAATCTTTTATATTCCATAATTAACCTCCTGCTGATTCACACGAATTATATCATATTTCCATCTATAATAAAAAGGAGATTTCTCTCCTATATATCCAAACTCTCTAAAACATTTCTTAATGCTTGTGCACTTTTTTGAAGTTTTTCATTTTCCTCATTATTCAAATAAATATCAACAACCATTTCTACACCATCACGCCCTATAACAGTAGGAATACTCAAACAAATATCTTTCAAATCAAACTCACCATTCATAACACTAGAAACTGGTAAAACAGCATGTTCATCTTTTACAATAGCTTCAGCAATACGTTTCACTGCAACAGCAATCCCATAATAAGTTGCCTGTTTTTTCTCAATAATTTCATACGCACTTTCCTTCACTTCTTTAGCTAATTGAAACATTGTTTCTTGATGTTTAAAATGTCCACGTAATTCGCAAAAATGATTAATATGAATCCCTGCAACTTGAGCATGTGACCAAACAGCTAGTTCACTATCTCCATGTTCACCAATAATATAAGCATTCACATCACGAGGATCAACTTGTAAATGACGACCCAGAACATATTTGAATCTAGCAGTATCAAGAACTGTACCAGATCCAATAACACGATGTGGAGGAAAATGAGAGAGTTTTAATGTCACATACGTTAAAATATCAACTGGATTAGATACAATCAATAAAATTCCTTCACATTGTCTTTTTGTAATTTTAGGAATAATATTTTTAAAAATAGATACATTTTTCTTAACCAAATCCAATCTTGTTTCATTAGGTTTTTGATTTGCTCCTGCTGTAATGACTATTAATCCTGCATCAACAATATCATCATAAGTTCCTGCATAAATATGAATGGGTTGAGAATAAGCTCCGCCATGGCTTAAATCCATAGCTTCACCCTCTGCTCTTTGTTGATCTGTATCTATCAGTACCATTTCAGTAAATAAACCAGTTTGAATCAAACTAAAAGCTGATGTAGAACCAACAAATCCACATCCAATCACTGCAACTTTTCTTATATTCACATTATCTTTCTCCTTGTCGCTTTTAGTATGGTCATTTTTTATGATTCTATTTTAACAATTCATCTAAAATCGTAAGCATTTCATCTATTTTTTGATCAGCTTGTTGATGTTTGATAGCATCATGAACACAATGTGTCATATGTGACGCTAAAATTTCTTTATTCGCACGTTTTAAAATAGCTTGAGAAGCCATAATTTGATGAGAAATTTCAACACAATAGCGATCCTCTTCAACCATTTTTAAAATTCCATCAATTTGACCTCTTGCTGTTTTTAATAAACGTTCAATATATTTTCTATCAGCCTGCATTATTCAAACCCTTTAACAGTATATCCTGCTTCCTCTACAGCTTGTTTTAAAACATCATCACTTACTTCTTTACTTAATTCAATATATGCACAATGATTCTCTAAATCAACACGAGCTTGAACTCCTTCAATTGCATTTAAAGCTTTATCAACATGACGTTGACAATTTATACACATCATACCTTCAATATTCATTTTCTTCATCTTCTTTTCCTCTACTTTCTTTTCTTCATTATGTTGAACCTTGATTTGACGAGGTTGAAACCATTTTAAACGTAATGCATTACTTACAACAAATACAGAACTCAAACTCATTGCTGCAGCACCAAACATTGGATCAAGCAACCACCCAAATGCATAATAGAAAACTCCTGCTGCAACTGGAATTCCAATCACATTATAAAAGAATGCCCAAAATAAGTTTTCTTTAATATTTTTTAACACTGCATGACTTAATTCAATAGATGTAACAACATCTTTTAAATCATTTTTCATTAAAACCAAATCAGCCGAATCCATCGCAATATCTGTACCAGAAGTCATTGCAATTCCTACATCCGCTCTCATTAATGCTGGCGCATCATTAATTCCATCACCAACCATAACAACCTTATGACCTTTATCTTGTAAATCACGAATATGTTTTTCTTTATCTTGTGGTAAAACCTCTGCGATTGTTTGAATATTCAAACGATTTCCAATCGCTTTAGCTGTAATCGCATTATCCCCAGTTAACATATAAATATCTAAATTCATGGATTTTAATTGTTCAATTGCTTCAACTGTTGTGTCTTTTAAAACATCACTCACAACAATCATACCAATCAAATGACCTTGATAAGCATAATAAAGTGGTGTTTTTCCAACACTTGCTAATTTTTGAGAAATACTTTGCACACTTGATAAATCAATATCATGATCACTCATCAATCGTTTATTTCCTGATAATAACTCATGACCATTGAATACACCTTTTAATCCTTGTCCTTGAATCATTTCAAAAGAATCTACTAATGTATAGTCTAATTGTTTTTCTTGAACATATCGAACAATAGACTTCGCAAGTGGATGCTCTGAAGAAGTTTCTATAGAAGCTGCAAATTTTAATAATTCATCTTCACTCACATCTATAGGAATGACTTCTGTAACTTGAGGTTTTCCTTGAGTCATTGTTCCTGTTTTATCTAAAACTACTGTATCTGCCTGTGATAAGATTTCTAGATTTTCTGCAGATTTAATTAAGATTCCTAACTGTGCACCCTTTCCAGTTCCTACCATAATCGCTGTTGGAGTCGCAAGTCCTAAAGCACAAGGACAAGAAATAACTAATACTGAGATAGCACATGTTAAAGCAAAGTGGAATGATTCTCCTAAAACTAACCATGCAATAAATGTTATAAACGCAATACTCATCACAACTGGTACAAAGATACCACTGATTTTATCTGCAAGTTTTGCGATTGGTGCTTTAGAAGAACTTGCATCTTCTACAAGATTAATAATTTGAGAAAGCACTGTTTCTTCACTCGTATGTGTCACTTTGATTTGAATATACCCATTAACATTCATTGTCGCACCAATGACTTTATCACCAACAGTTTTATCAACAGGTAAACTTTCTCCTGTAATCATAGATTCATCCACAGATAAACTTCCTTGAATAATATCTCCATCAACTGGAATACTTTGTCCTGATTTTACCACAACAATATCTCCAACTTGAACTTGTTCAATAGGCACAATCATTTCTTGTCCATCCTGCAATATTGTTGCATGAGCTGGTCTTAGATTCATAAGTTTTTCAATAGCTTCGCTTGTTTTCTTTTTAGAACATGCTTCTAAATATTTACCCAATGAAATTAAAGTTAAAATCATACCAGCCGATTCAAAATACAATTGCATCATATAATGATGAGCATCATCCATATACCCATGTCCTAAATCATATCCCATCATAAATATCGCATAAATACTATAAATAACTGCTGCAAAAGAACCTATCGCAATCAATGTATCCATATTAGGACTTTTATTCATTAATGCTTTCAATCCTCGTTTATAATATCCCCGATTAATGTATAAAATAGGTAATGTTAAAAACAATTGTGTTAATGCAAACACCATCATATTTTCTTTTCCTAACAATATAGATGGTAAAGGCATATTCATCATATGTCCCATTGAAATATAAAATAATGGAGTCAAGAAAACAAAAGATAAAATCAAAGATTTCTTTTTTTGTTTTAATGGATTTTCTTGTTTTTGAGAAACAGTAGCTTGTTTAGGTAAAACAGCTTTATAACCTGCATCTTCCACAGTTTTCATAATAAGATCGGGATTGACCTTTTGATCATCATAATCAACAACCATAGAATTATTTAACAAATTAACATTCACATCCTGAACCCCATCAACATTTCTTATTGCGTTATCTATATGCGCACTGCACGCACTACAACTCATACCTATGACATCATATTTTTCTTTCATATTAACCCCCCTATACCCCTATGGGGTATAATTATTATAGATAGTCTTATTATGATTGTCAATAAATATGAAAATTAGTCACTATAAAAGTGACTAATCAATAAATTCTTTATAAATTGCTTTAATAGCAGGTGCAAAATAACAATTACGTACACCAATAATAATATTTAATTCACTTGACCCTTGGTCAATCATTTTAATATTAATATTTTCTTTAGCTAAAGCCTTGAAAACTTTTGCTGCAACACCACGACTCGCTTTCATACCACGACCAACAACCGCAATAAGTGATAAATCAGATTCTAAGACAATTGAATCAGGATCAACTTCACGATGTATTGCTGCCAATATATCTTGTTCCTTATCAATAAAATCTTCAGCATTAACAATAATTGTCATCGTATCAATTCCAGAAGGCATATGTTCAAATGAAATATGATGTTCTTCAAAGACCTGTAATACACGACGACCAAATCCAATCTCAGAATTCATCATATCCTTTTCAATCATGATTGTCGCAAAACCTTTTGTTCCTGCAATACCAGTAATCACATGACTTGGTTTATGACATGTACTTTCTACAATTAAAGTTCCTGGATCATTAGGACTATTAGTGTTTTTTATATTAATAGGAATACCCGCTTTTCTAACTGGAAAAACAGAATCTTCATGTAATACCGAAGCCCCCATATAAGATAACTCTCTTAGTTCTTTATATGTAATTGTCTCAATAACAGCAGGATTTTTAACAATACGTGGATCTGCCACTAAGAAGCCAGAAACATCTGTCCAGTTTTCATACAAATCTGCCCCTGCATTTTTTGCAACAATCGCACCTGTAATATCAGAACCACCACGAGAAAATGTTTTTATTTGCGTATCATCAGTATCCAATGTCCCATAAA
>CALDMQ010000074.1 GCA_937917505.1 uncultured Erysipelotrichaceae bacterium
TATTAAATGATTATAAAGAAGATCAAGAAGATGATGAATTTTGTTTTCAGTGGCATGTTAAACATTTAGGTGATGGATATGTTCATCATCATCTCTATATTGAAGATAAAATAGAAAAAGAAGTTGTTAAAGAAGAACATTATCAAAAGGCTTATAGTGTTGAAACTTATTTAAGGTGGCTTAAAGAAGTTGGTTTTCATGATATTTCATATTACAGTGATTTTGATAGTTATCAAGAAGAATGTGAACGTATTATATTTGTATGTCGTAAGGAGGTTGAGTTATGATTGGAATTATTGCAGCAGAAGATTTAGAAGTTCAAGCAATACTCAAAACAATGGACTCTGTTTATCAAAAAAATATCCATGATTATACTTTTTATGAAGGAAAAATAGGGGATAAGAAGGTTGTTCTATTAAAAGGTGGTATTGGTAAAGTGAATGCTGCCATAGGAACAACTTTATTGTTATGTCATTATCAAATAGATGGTGTCATCAATTGTGGTGTAGCTGGCGGTATTCACCAAGATCATAATGTGGGCGATGTTATTATCGCAACTAATCTGATTCATTATGATGTTGATGTAACAGCATTTGGGAGAGAATTAGGACAAATTCCAGGTTTGCCAACTGTTTTTGAAACAGACATACATTACAAACAAATAATGGAAGAAGTTTTAGAAACATTCCAATATCGTGCTTATAAAGGAACTATTGTATCAGGTGATCAATTTGTTTCTAGGCAAGATCAAGTAGATTATATACTTAAAAATTTCCCTCAAGCACAATGTGTTGAAATGGAAGGGGCTTCGCTTGCTCAAGTTTGCTATTTAATGAAAGTTCCATTTATTGTTATACGTTCTTTAAGTGATATTTTTGGTAAAGAAGAAAACAAGGTTCAATATGATATTTATTTAGAGAGAGCAAGTAAAATTTCAGCAAATGTTTGTAAGGAGTTTATTAAAAAAATCTAACAATAACACTAAGTTATTGTTTTTTTAGGAGGTAAATCATGAAAGTTGAATTACTTGCACCTGCTGGAGATCAAGAATCGTTAATTGCAGCGATACAAAATGGTGCTGATGCTATTTATTTAGGTGGAACGTTATTTAATGCACGTGCTTTTGCAAAAAATTTTGATAAAGAACAATTAAAATGGGCTGTAGAATATGCTCATTTAAGAGAAGTACGTTTATTTGTCACTTTAAATACTTTATATAAAGATGAAGAGATGAATGATTTGTTTGATTATGTCCAATTTTTATATGATATTCAAATTGATGCTTTAATTATTCAAGATATTGGATTATTTGATTATGTTAGACATCATTTTCCTGATTTTGAAGTTCATTTAAGTACACAAGCTTCTATCATGAACACAAAAGGGGCTCAATATTTTGAACAACTTGGAGCAAAGCGTATTGTATTAGCAAGAGAAAATACTTTAGAAGAAATTCGAGAAATATGTAAAAACACAGTGCTAGATGTTGAGGTGTTTGTCCATGGTGCATTATGTGTTTGTTATTCTGGCCAATGTTTAATGAGTAGTATGATTGGAAAAAGAAGTGGAAATAGGGGAGCTTGTGCACAACCATGTCGTTTGAATTATCGTTTAAAAGAAGATAATCGTTTGTTGCCCGATACTGTCCCTTATTTATTATCTCCAAAAGACTTAATGACAATCGAACATATTGGAGATTTAATTGATGCTGGTGTTTATTCTTTTAAAATAGAAGGTCGTATGAAAAGACCTGAATATGTTGCGAGTGTTGTGAAAGCTTATAGACATGCTATCGATTCACATTTACAAAAGAAAACGATAACTTTTGAAGATGAAATTCATAATATGAAACAAATGTTTAATAGAGATTATACAAATGGATATATTTTTGAATCAAAACATTTATTAGATGGAGATTATTCTGGTAATAAAGGGATT
>CALDMQ010000075.1 GCA_937917505.1 uncultured Erysipelotrichaceae bacterium
GAACTTATTCAAACATTAGAAGCAATCTGTGAACTCATTTTTAAAGGTCATCGTGTGATTATTATAGGGGCGTTATATCCTATGAGTATTGCAGTTGATTTTCAAACAGACTTTATTACTTTTGGAAAGCAAGTCATTGAATATCACCATTTTGATAAAAAATTTGAATATCAAGAAGATGATTTGGTGTTAATTGTTAGTGCGACAGGAAGAACATTAGAAAACTATGTGAAAGAGGGAATTGAACAAAACATTTGTGATGCTAATATTGTGTTGATGACACAAAATGTGAAATATCGTCATTTCCATAATATTTCTGCTGATTATGTTGTGCAAGTACCAGGACGTTTTGATGGTATTGATTTTAACTATCAAATTATGGCACTGTTTGATATTTTACGTTTGTATTATTATCAAAAATATTATATTTAAAAGTGAGGAGAATAGTCATGAATATAGCATTAATCGCACATGATCAAAAGAAATCTGAGATGATAGAGTTTGTTAAAGAATACGAAAGTATTTTACAAAAGCATATGTTATATACAACAGGAACAACAGGTTTAAGGATTATGGAAAATACTGATTTAAAGGTTCATCGTTTTTTATCTGGACCTTATGGCGGGGATCAACAAATTGGAGCATATGTAGCAGAGGGAAAGATGGATATAGTTATCTTTTTTAGAGATCCTTTAACTGCACAACCACATGAGCCAGACGTAAGTGCTTTAATGCGATTATGTGATGTTCATCAAATACCTTTGGCTTCTAATAAGAAGGCTGCAGAAATGTTGGTAAGAAATCTATAAAAGGAGGAAAGATATTATATGAGGTATGAAATTGTAGGAAGTCCTTTTCCAGTTGTTGTTTGTTATATGGAAAGTGGAGAAAGTATGTTGAGTGATTCGGGATCAATGGCTTGGATGGATCCGTGTATGGTTATGGAAACAACAAGCAATGGTGGTTTTGGTAAGGCTTTTGGAAGAATGCTTTCAGGCGAAACAATGTTTTTAAATAAGTATACTGCTAAAGCGAATGGTAAAATAGCGTTTGCGTCTTCGTTTCCTGGTGAAGTGCGCTGTTATGAGATTGAACCAGGTAAAGAAATCATTGTGCAAAAGTCTGCTTTTTTAGCAAGTACACCAAATGTAGAAAGAACAGTTTTCTTCAATAAAAAGGCAATGACAGGAATTTTCGGCGGTGAAGGATTTATTATGAATAAACTTTCAGGACGTGGTACTGTTTTTGTGGAAATTGATGGATCGACAGTAGAGTATGATTTGGCTGCCAATCAACAACTTATTGTAGATACTGGTTATGTTGCAGTGATGGATGCGACTTGTAAAATGGAGACACAAAGTGTAGCGGGTATTAAAAATAAAATGCTTGGTGGAGAAGGGTTCTTTAATACTATTGTGACTGGACCAGGACATGTTGTCATTCAAACAATGCCGATATCGGCTATTGCAAGTTCTCTTGCAAGATTTTTCCCATCAGGTAAATAATGGAAAAAGGTTAAGAGTAGAATTCTTAACCTTTTGTTTCGATAATATGATGTTTAATGAGAGCGTTGTATAAACCATCTTTATCTATATCGTCAGTGACTTCATAAGCATGATCTTTGACTTCTTGAGAAGCATTTCCCATCGCTATTGAAAGAGGGATGATGTTAAACATGCAAATGTCATTGTGACCATCACCAAATGCCATACATTCTTCGGGGCTTAAATGATAATATTCCATGACTTTTAAAATACCATTTTGTTTGCCACCGATATTGGGAATGATATCAATAGCTTGATCGTGCCAATGGGTATATTGACAATGTGGCATATGTTGTAAAAGCTTTTTTTCTTCATCTTCATTTAAACCATAAGTCATGACTTGATAAATAGGATTTGTAAGACCTCTGTTTAAATTTCCAATCTCTAAGACTGGAGAGGAAATGGCTTTTTGGACAAGATGAACAGTATCATTAACATAATTGATATACATGATATCTTTTTCTATAAATGCACATGGAATCGGATTTTCTTCGACTTTGTGAATGATATTTGTGATATCATCTGGGTGGATAGGAAGATCATAAATCACCTCATTTTTGTTATAACAATATTGACCATTTAAAGTAATATATCCTTCGCATTCTATATCATCTAAAGGTAATGCTTTGATTTCAGAAATATGTCTTCCTGTTGCAATAAAGATATAAATACCTTTTTCTTTTAAAAGTTGAATGGCTTTTTTGGTTGAAGTGGGAACTTGATGTGTTCTATGGGATAAGAGTGTTCCATCAATATCAAAAAATACAGCTTTTATCATTTTACTATCTCCTTATCTATAGTATAATATTATAACATAAAAAGTGGGTGAGTCTATTGAAAGTATTAGGTCATAGAGGATATAGTGCCATATATCCTGAAAATACGATGATGGCTTTTATCAAAGCTTATGAGAAGGGTTTTGATGGGGTTGAAACTGATGTGCATTTGAGTCGAGATGGGGAACTTGTATTGATTCATGATGAGAAAATTAATCGAACAAGTACAGGTAAAGGTTATGTGAAAGATTATACGTTAAAAGAGTTAAGAGAGTTTAATTTTTGTTATAAGCATCAAGGGAATTTTCCTATACCGACATTAAGAGAACTGTTAGAATTTATTCAAGATAAGGATTTTGTAGTGAATATTGAATTAAAGACTGATGTTTTTCATTATGAGGGGATAGAAGAAAAGGTTTATCGGTTGGTAAAAGAGTTGGGTGTAGAAGATAAAATTTATTATTCTTCGTTCTACTTACCTTCGGTATTAAAGATGCGAGAAATTGATGATGATGTATATGTAGGATATTTAATGGAATTTGGTTATGAGAAAAGATATCGAGAGTTGATTGAAAATCAAGTAAAAGCTTTTCATCCAAGATATAACTTCTTAAATCAAAAAAGAATGGAGAATTTAAAGAGCCAAGGGATACAGGTTGCGACTTGGACAGTTCCTAATAAAAAGGAATATGAAAGATTAAAAGAACTTGGAGTGGATATAATAATAGCGAACGAATATTTGAAGTGAGGTATTGTTATGAAAACAACGGGTATGGTGAGAAGGATAGATGAATTAGGAAGGATTGTGATTCCTAAGGAAATTAGAAAACAGTTGATGATGAAAGAGGGAGAAAGTATTTCTTTTTCTTTAAAAGATGATAAAATTATCTTGACGAAGTATTCTTTGTTAAATAAATTGAGTCCTGTGATTCAAAGTTTGCTAGATGGATTTTATCAAAAGTATCATAATACAATGATTGTCTGTGATTTAGATACTATGATTATTACATCTTCTCACGCTTTATCAACTTATCAAAGAAAAAGTTTGCCAATAGAGGTTAAAGAAGCATTGATGAGAGATGAGTTTTTTAAAGAAAAGGAATTGAATTTAGAGGGGTATCAAAAAGTGACGTTGTTTCCTTTGAAACAAGAAAATCAAGTGATTGGTGGATTATTGATGTTAAGTGAACAAACACCTTTTTATAAGGTTGATGAAACATTGATAGAATTTGTGAAAAATGTAATTGAACAGGAGATTGATGCATGCGTTTAGATAAGTTTTTAAAAGTTTCACGTATTATTAAAAGAAGAACTCTTTCAAAGGAAATGAGTGAATCTTCACGTGTTAAGGTCAATGGTAAAATTGCTAAACCTTCTACGAAGTTGAAGATTGGTGATGAAATAGAAGTGGAATTTGGACGTTCTGTTTTGGTAGTGAAAGTGAAAGAGTTGCGTGAACATGTGTTAAAAGATGATAGTACAATGTTGTATGAAATCATTGAAGAAAAGAAGAAAGAGTTGGTTTGAAATATCCTATTAGGGATATTTTTTTATTTATTGCATATAGTGTGATGGGAGGTTAGATTATGGATAATAGTTTACATTTTGAGCAAACACCTTATCATCATGTGTGTTTAAAAGATCGTAAGACTTTAGAGTTGACTGGAGTTAAGAAAATTGAAAGTTTTGATGCATATGAGTTTTTGATTGAAACATCTTTAGGTTATTTGAATATTACAGGAAGTGAGTTGTCTTTAACACGCTTGGATCAAGATCAAAATGAAGTGAGTATTCGTGGAAATATTGATAGTATGAGTTATATTGCGGATAAGAAAAGAAATCATACAAAGGAGAAGGGTTTTTCTAAGTTGTTGAAATGATGGATTTACTTGTTCAATTTCAATGTGTGTTTTATTCTTTTGTCTTTGGTTTTGTGATGAGTGGTTTTTATCATGTGCTAAATCGTGTGTTATATCGTATCTATCCACTTCTACGAGTGTTTTTTCAGGTTGTGATAGGTGTAGGGTTTGGAGTGATGTTTTTTAATGATGGGATATTACGTTTTTATTTCTTTGTCTTTTTGCTTTTAGGTTATTTGTTTTATTCAAAATATTATGCTTATTATTGGTTGTGTATTTTGGAAAAAATGGTCTATTTTATTAGGCAAATTCTCGCACCTTTTATCTTCTTTTTTCATAAAATAAATGTTATAATACAAAAGAGAATAAAGAAGGTGAGATTGAAATGGCAAAAAGACAACCAAAATATAAAAAGTTCATAGGTTTTA
>CALDMQ010000076.1 GCA_937917505.1 uncultured Erysipelotrichaceae bacterium
TAATGATTTTCATAAAATTCCTTTCCTGTAAGAAAGAAAATTGTATCAAGTTGAACATCTTGAGAAACTTTTATAATATCTTCTTTACTTACATTTAATATTTTTTGTATATATTCTTCATGACTTTCTTTTCTATTTGTAATATCTCTATTGTAAGCTAAAGTCATCATACTTGAAGCTTCATCTTCAGTTTTCTTTAATGAATTGTATAAGAGAATTTTAGCAATCTCAATTTCTTCATCAGTGATATGTCCACTTTGAATATCTTGAAGTTGTTCTTCAATTAAAGATTTCGTCTTCTCATAATTTTTCGCATTAATACCTGCATTGACAATCATGACACCACTAAATGCTGCATAACTTGATGATACATAATAACAAAGACTATGAGTTTCTCTGACCACTTTAAATAAGCGTGATTGAGAAAAACCACCGAAGATTGCGTTAAAAACTGTCATAGCATAATGTTTTTCATTTGTAAAATCACAATTGATTGTATATCCAAGATTTAATTTAGATTGTGTCACATCTTGTTTTTCTATAAATTCACTGACACCATCATGATTTGATTCAAATGTATAGGCTGACAAATAATGTTTATCATGGTTTGGAAACACCAAACATGTTTGAAATAAATTAACAATAGATTCATCAATATCCCCTACAACATAAATATGCTTTTCATCTTCTTCGATACATTTTAAAAAGTATTGATATAAACTTTCTGGTGTAATGCTATCTAAATCTTCTTCATATCCAGTTGATGAAATACCAAGTGGCTGATTTTGTCCCATATATTCAAATAATTTATCTAAAGAATATGAGAATTTATCATCTTTGTTTGCCTGTAAACGTTCGCGCAATTCTTTTTTCTTCGTGTCTACAATATCTCTATCAAAACCTTCATCTTTAATCAACGGATTAAAAAATAAATCATTTAATAAATGTAATTGTTTTTCTAAAAGATTTTCTTTTTGTGGTAAATATAAATCATTCACAAAACTTGTTGTGACATTCATAATATGAGATTGCCCTTTGGATACAATATGTGCTGAAAGACTCGCACCATAATTTTCTTCTAATCTTTGGCTTAATAACTGTGTTGAAGGCAAAGATTGTGTTGCTGAAATAAGAACAAATGTTAATAATGAACGTAATGTTGTTTCTTCTTTCGTTAATGGTCTTTGTAAACGTAAAGAAATTGTTGTCGTTTTAAATTTATCTGTTGGAATGAGATGTAATGTATATCCATTCATACAATATGTCTTTTTCATATTGTGCCTCCTTTTATATTCACATATTACTTATTATACTCAAATTTTTCAAAAATAAAATAAAAAAGACTCAATGAAACCATTGAATCTTATAAATCTTCTTCATGATATTGACGAATATAAACCTCTCTTGGTTTATTTCCAAGTTGTGGTCCAATAATTCCTTCTTCTTCTAAACGATCAATTATACGTGCCGCTTTATTATAACCAATTCTAAATTTACGTTGTAATAAAGAAGTGTTCGCTGTTTGTGCTTGTATAACAAATTCACGACACATTTCATATTCCTCATCTTCTTCATCATAGTCATCGCTACTTCCCGATGATACTGATGTTGCTTTTACATTAACGTATTTATCTTCATAAACAACTTCTTGCTGTGTTGCAACATAATGAACGATAGAAGCAACTTCATCATCAGACACAAATGCACCTTGAACACGTGTAGGCGCTGATGCACCCATTGGAGAAAAAAGCATATCTCCTTTTCCAAGTAATTTTTCTGCACCTGTTGTATCTAAGATTGTACGAGAATCAATACTTGATGATACAGCAAACGCAATACGCGAAGGAATATTTGCTTTAATAACCCCCGTAATAATATCAGTTGATGGTCTTTGTGTTGCAACAATTAAATGAATACCTGCAGCACGTGCCATTTGTGATATGCGCATAATACAATCTTCAACATCTTTACTTGCAACCATCATTAAATCAGCAACCTCGTCTAAAATAACAACATGATAAGGCAAAATTTCTTTATGTTCTGATGGGTCTTTGTCAGCGTTATATTCTTTCGCAAATTGATTATATCCTGCAATATTTCTTGCATTCACACTTGCAAATACATCATAACGACGTTCCATTTCACTCACAACTTCTCTTAAAACAGCCGCAGCTTTTTTTGGATCAGTCACAACTGGTGCTAATAAATGTGGAATACCATTATAAACAGATAATTCAACTTTTTTTGGATCAACTAAAATCAATTTCACTTCATCTGGTTTTGCACGCATTAAAAGCGATGTAATTATTGTATTGACACAAACTGATTTTCCAGAACCAGTTGCCCCTGCAATTAATAAATGAGGCATTTTATTCAATTCAGCATAAACAGGTTTACCTGAAACATCTTTTCCTAAAGCGACAACTAATTTATTATCATTTAATGGTGTTTCTTGTGATAATGATTTAAAAACATCTTTAAACGCCACCATAGAAGCCGTTGTATTCGGTACTTCAATTCCAACATAAGGTTTACCAGGAATTGGTGCCTCTATACGAATATCCGCAGTTGCCAATGCTAACTTAATATCATCTTGTAAATGCAATATTTTATTAACACGTGTACCAACATCTAGTTTCAACTCATACTTTGTAATTGTTGGACCAATATAGGCATTTTCAACATTTGCATTCACTCCAAATTGTTTTAAAACAGCTGTTAATCTTGCAGCATTTTTATTTGCTGAAAATCTTTCTTTTGTCATATTATTTGTTGATTTTGTTGATAATAATGATAATGGTGGTAATTTATAAGAAGTATTTGTTTTAATTGGTTGGGTTGTTGGAACAACTTCTTCAATTTCTTGAGTTTCTATTTGTGTTTTTCCCTCTTTAATTGGTTCAATTTCTTTAATATCTAATTGCATATCTTCATCATTAAATTCAAAAGCACTTGTAATTTCTGGATCTAATACCTCTTCATCTTCACGATCTTCAAAGGCTGAATCAGGAAAAAGAGGAATAGTTTCATCTTTTGATAAGAAATCAAAAAAATGAGATTTCTTTTTTAACACAATCGTTTGAACATCTGATTCTTTTTGAATCTGTTTTTTCTTTTTTGATTTCTTTTGTTTTGCTTGATATTGAATATAGATTTTGCTCAATAATAAAGCTAGTCCAATAATCAATATAACAATAGAAAAAATAAAAGCTCCTAAATTATCAAACAAAGAACTTGTAAAACCATAAAGAAAAGTCCCAATAAAACCACCTTTATTCATTTTCCTACTTTGAATATATGTATTTACCATACCTAGTCCTTTAATTTGAGGGTCACTCGGTACAGAAGCTAACATTGTTAAGGATGTTAAAATAAAGTAAGTTCCAATTGCTTGTGGTCCTTTGAAATTCATTAACTTTGCATGATAAATAACATAACAACACCCTATACATAACAAAGCATAAATCACACCATAAAGATGTCCAAAAAAGAATGCAAAGATACTATGAATTCCTTGCCCAATAATACCTAATCGAAGTGTAGCAATGACAATTACAAATAATATTAGTAATGTTATAATGCGTAATCTTAAAGTTTCACTCATTATTTCATTTTTTGATTTTTTTGTTCTTTTTGATTTTGCCATTGTTTCCCACTCCTCTCATACTTTGCTATTATATCAAAAAACCGTACTCTTGAAAAGAAAGAAAACGTATGACGATCAGTATCATACGTTCATTTTTTACTCATTTACTTTTTCAAAATTTTGAGGAATAAGATGTTTATCATTTTTGTTTTTATATTGATAATAAACGATTGTTAAAATTGAACAAATAATAAATATACCAACAAATACCCCTATTTCCATTGTCAACGAAGGTGAGGTCATACTAATAACTTTTCTAAATCCATCAACACTATAAGTATAAGGAACAAATGGATGAATTATTTTATAAATCATACCTGCTGTATCCAAAGGATAAGTACCAGCCGAACCACCTAAATTAACAATCATGAACACTAATAGCAAGAACTCACCAATATATCCAGTTGTTAAACTGATAAACATAATCAATGACATAAAGGCTGCTGATACAAGTATTGCAAATATATATGTCAATAATAAATTTTGTGGTTTAAACCCATTGATATATCTTAATGCACTAACCATAACAATTGCACTGACTGTAGAAACGGAATACATAACTGTTGCTTTAGAAGTCCAGTACTTGAATCCATTTTTTGCTTCTTTAATACCTCTACGAATAGGATACATAAGAGTAAATGCTAGGGCAGCTACATACAAAGCAACACTCATCATATATGGTGCCATAGCATGACCGTTATTCTGCTTGTGCACCTTTTGCTAAAGCATCACTTAATGTTGTTGTACCATCTTTCGCTTTATCAATTCCTTTTCCTAAAGTCATAGAACCATCAGCCAATTGAACAGCACCATTATGAATTAATCCTGCTCCTTGATTTAATTGAGTAGCTCCATTAAGTAATGTTGGATTATTAACTACCAATTGATGAGTTCCTTGATAAAGTGTATTTGCGCCATCAGTCAATTGTTGAACCCCGTTCACAAGTGTAGGTGTTGATTGTTTCATAACAATAAGTCCATTTGATAAAGTTTGACTTCCTTTAAGTAACGAATCATTATGTTCCACAAGAGCATTCAATCCTGTGTGGACTTGTTCAACACCTGTAGTATAGCTCTTTATTCCAGATTGAATTGTTGATAATCCCTGATCAACAATTTGACTTGCTTGAATAAGACCTACTTTATCTGGTTCAGAGTTAGGATTTTTTGTCGTTTTCTCTAAACTATTTACTGCTGTATTCAATCCTTGATTTAACCTATTTAATGAATTAGATTGAGTTTCTAATGTTTTTTGAACATTTACTAAATTTTCTTGGATGTTATTTTCATTTAGTATTTTATTCATTGCTGCTTTATCTTCAGGTTTTAAATTTGAATTTTCAATAGCTGTTTGAATATTTTGCATTTTAACATTTATATTTCCCAACTCATTTTGTAAAACTTTTGAAGAATTTTCATTTCCTTCTTTTAGTTGATTTGCACTCGTTTTAAGAAAATAAGAGAGTTTATTTAAACCTTCTTCAACTTGTTTATTAACATCTTGTACCTGTTTTATACCAGTATTAAGCGCACTATTGTTTTGAACAAGTTCATTTGTTCCTTTTGCAACTTGAGAAACTCCAGTTGTATATTGAATTAAACCTTGATTTAAAGTATTTGCACCGTTATTCAATTGTTCAACTCCATTAGATAGAGTTCCTGTTGATTGATTTAATGTATTTAATCCTTTTGATAAAGAATAAACACCATCATGAACACTTAAAACTCCATCTGTATAGTCTTTTATACCTTTCACAAGGGAAGAACTTCCATTTTGAAAAGTTAATGAACTTGATGCAAGAGTCTTTAGATTATCAGAGATTTTATCATTTCCATCGGATAATTGAGTCATCCCGTCTAACAGTTGTTTACTTCCATCGCTGGC
>CALDMQ010000077.1 GCA_937917505.1 uncultured Erysipelotrichaceae bacterium
AGCATTTTGCGATAAACCCTTTATTTTCAAGGCTTTTGGAGGATTTTATTAAAACCCTGTGAGGGTTAATAACCACTTATAAAATTGTGGTTTTCAAATTAGAATTTAGATAAGGAGGAATAATATGATTGTCGATAAGTTGAATGTTATAATCAATTCCTATGATGAACAATCTACAAAATATGTTATTAGTCAATTTGTAATAAATAATATAGATAAAATACCAAATATGTCCATTAATCAAATAGCACAATCTTGTCATACTTCAAAAAGTCAAATTTCTAAATATATTCAATCATTAGGTTATGTAAACATGGCAGATTTTAAAGATGATTGTTTTAATTATGTATCAGGTATAAAACGTACAAATAAAAAAGCTTTTTATTTGGATGAAGATATAAAGAGACAATACATTTCTTTTACAAATCAGAAATTATCATCTTTACAATATACAATAGATCATCTTGACATGAATCAGTTGACACGCTTTATTAGCGATATGAAAGATAGTCATAGAATATTTGTTTACGCCCATGGTCATGCAAGAACAATGTGTACATATATACAAAATGAATTGACGACCAAACAAAAGGAGACAATTATTTGTGATGTTGATTTTGTTAAAAACTACAATTTTAATGAGAATGATTTGCTTATATTTATTAGTGTTAATGGCAATACATTTTATTATGACAAAAGAGTTATTTATCATATTTTACATAGTCCCGTAAAGACATGGCTTATGACTTGCAAAGAAGAACTTTATTTCTCAAAGAATTATTTATATGTTCCTACAAATAATGAAGAGTTCAACGATTATATATTAAGACATGTTAATGTATTAGGGTTTCCAATTTGGAAACTTTTTTTTATTTTTATAAAGTTTTTTTTATAATGAGTTCAGGTGGTGATAAAAGTGAAAAAGAAAAGTATCGCAAGTGAATTAATATACATAAGTGCTATTTTATTATTATCATTTGCGACAAATTTAATGGTACTTGCGAATTTAGGAATGTCTATGATTGTATCTCCGGCGTATATTTTAAGTCAGAAAATAGAACTATTATCATATGGTCAAGCGGAATATGTAATTGCTGGAATTATTTTTGTAATCTTTTGTTTTGTTATGAGAAAGTTTGAGTTGTCTTATTTGAGCTCGTTTATAACAGGTATCTTTTATGCAACAATGGCAGATATATGGAAAATGATCATACCATTATTTCATTCATCAAACATTATCTCTTTTTCAATAAGAATAATTTGCTTTTTAATAGGTTTATTACTTTCAGCTATGGCTATTGCAATGTTTTACAAAACTTATCTTTATCCACAAATTTATGATTTTTTTGTCAAAGAGGTATCAAATAAATATCAAATTTCACTACAAAAGTTTAAAACAAGATTTGATTGTACATTTTTACTGATATCTATCATATTATCATTATGTTTATTTCAAAAATTCATTGGTATTGGGATAGGAACAGTAATTATGGCATTATGTAACGGGACACTTATTGGCTTTTTCCAATCTTTAATGGATAAGTATATATTATGTGTCCCACAATTCAAAAAGTTATATCACTATTTAGAAACAAAAGGAGGTAAGTAAAATGGGATTTAGAAAAGATTTTTTATGGGGTGGCGCAACAGCTGCCAATCAATGTGAAGGGGGATATAATGAAGGAGGAAGAGGACTGGCTAATGTTGATTTGATGCCGTTAGGTGAGGATCGTTATTTAGTAGGTACTGGTAAAAAGAAAATGTACGATTTTGATGATCAACATTTTTATCCTGCACTAACGGCTGTAGATTTTTATCATCATTATAAAGAAGATATTGCATTATTTGGTGAAATGGGCTTTAAAACATTAAGACTATCTATTGCATGGACAAGAATCTTCCCTTTAGGAGATGAACAAAAACCTAATGAAGAAGGGCTTCAGTACTATGAAGATGTTTTACAAGAATGTCAAAAACATGGGATAGAACCATTAGTTACTATCAATCATTTTGACACACCAATGCATTTAGTAAAAAAATTTGGTGGATGGCGAAGCAGAGAAATGATTGATGCCTATGTTAAACTTTGTCAATCATTATTTCACAGATATAAAGGATTAGTACGATATTGGATTACATTTAATGAAATAAATATGATTCTGCATTTTCCATTTGTTTCTTCAGGACTTTGTTTTGAAAAGGGAGAAAATGAAATTCAAACAATGATAACGGCTGTTCATCATCAGTTAGTCGCAAGTGCAACGGTCACAAAATTAGCACATAAAATTGACCCTTGTAATCAAATAGGATGTATGGTTGCAGCAGGATCATATTATCCAGAAACATGTAAACCAGAAGATTATTGGAAAGCAATTTGTGATAATAGAGAAGTTTATATGTTTACAGACGTTCAAGCAAGAGGATATTATCATAGTTATGCTTTAAAATGGATTGAAGAGAGACATGCAACTATTCCTTTTATTGATGGAGATAAAGAATTGTTAAAGGAAAATACTGTTGATTTTGTTAGTTTTTCATACTATTCATCACGAGTAAGTAGCAGCGATGTCTTAAAAGGACAACAATCTGAAAGCAATATGTTTGCTTCAGCTGAGAATCCGTATTTAAAGACAAGTCAATGGGGATGGGCAATAGATCCTTTAGGTTTTAGAAGTACAATCAATGAATTATATGATCGTTATCAAAAACCACTTTTTGTTGTAGAAAATGGTTTAGGAGCAGTAGATATTGTACAAGAAGATGGTACTGTTCATGATGATTATCGTATCGATTATTTAAGAGTACATGTTCAAGCAATGAAAGATGCTGTTGAAAAAGATGGTGTAGATATTATTGGATATACAACTTGGGGATGTATAGATCTGATTTCTAATGGGACAGGAGAAGTTAAAAAAAGATATGGTTTTATTTATGTAGATAGAGATAATTATGGGAATGGAACATATCAAAGAATAAAAAAGGATTCATTCTATTGGTATAAAAAAGTCATTGAAAGTAATGGAGAAAATCTTCTATAAATATATAAGAATAATAAAAATATTTAAACTGAAGTGAACTGAATAAGTTAGATCAATAACTTAAGAAGTTCAGAGAATGTAAAATAAACCGTATAAGTTGAGCCGTACGCTCTCAACTTACACGGTTTATTTTACACTCTCTCCTAAATTGCCTATAATTCATTTTTGTTGATATTTTGAATTGTTTCTAATTGTTGCTTTGCATTTTCTTTCAAAGATAAAAAATGTTCTTTATCAAAGTTTGCACCTTGTTCAATATATGATAAAAGTTCATCATATTCTTTGACAATTAAATCATAAAGTGATTCTTTGATTTGAAAATCAAGTTCATCATTGGCTTGCATTGTCAATTGATTAATTGATTTGTATTTATCTTTGAATAATTGTTCATAGTTGATTTTTTGTTTTTTAGAAAATAATCCCATAAATAGTCCTCCTAAATACATTGTATCTTAAACAAGAATAAAAACAATGAAATTTTTGATTACGAAAAGTGGGATTCATGCTATAATGAGGCGAAGGAGTGAGATTATGCATCAATTAGTTTGCCCAAAATGTCATGAACCATTAGTTCAAGAAGGAAAAACATATAAATGTCAAAATAATCATTGTTATGATATAGCAAAAAGTCAATATATTAATTTGTTATTAAACCCTGATAAAGCTACAAACAATCCAGGAGATAATAAAGAAAG
>CALDMQ010000078.1 GCA_937917505.1 uncultured Erysipelotrichaceae bacterium
AAAGGTTGTTAATGATGCAGGTCCTAATGCTTGTCCACCAATGGTTATTGGTGTTGGTATTGGTGGTTCTTTTGATCGTGTAACTCTGTTATCAAAGAAAGCAATGATGAGAGCAATTGGAACACATCATAGTGATGTACGTTATCAAACTTTAGAAGAAGAACTTTTAGATATGATTAATCAAACTGGTATTGGACCAGCAGGTTATGGAGGAAAAACAACTGCTTTGTCATTAAATATAGAAACATATCCTACGCATATTGCAGGTATGCCTGTAGCTGTGAGTATTTGTTGTCATGTAGCAAGACATAAGGAGGTTATCTTATGATCAAACATATTACAACACCTTTTTGTGTAGAAGATGCATTACAACTTCATGCGGGGGATCAAGTTTTATTGAGTGGAGTCATTTATACTGGCAGAGATGCTGCTCATAAACGATTAGTAGAACTTTTAAAACAAGGCAAAGAATTGCCGTTTGATGTGAAAGATCAAATCATATATTATGTAGGTCCAACCCCTTCAAAACCAGGGCAAGTCTTTGGGAGTGGTGGTCCTACAACTTCTGGACGTATGGATGCTTATGCTCCAACCTTGTTGACGTTAGGATTAAGAGGAATGATTGGTAAAGGTTATCGTAATCAAGATGTTAAACAAGCTATTCAGAATCATCAAGGTGTTTATTTTGGGGCTATTGGCGGTGCAGGAGCTTATATTGGTCAATGTGTTGAGTCGTGTGAAATCATTGCTTTTGAGGATTTGGGGCCAGAAGCTATTCGTCGATTGGTTGTCAAAGACTTTCCTTTAACTGTTATTTGTGATGCTTATGGGAATGATCTTTATGAAATTGGACGTCAACAGTATTTGGGAGGGAGTCATAATGAATGATTTTAGAGAATATAATGAAGTTGATATTTTAATTACATTAATGTCTTATGTAAATGTATCTTCTTCTCAAGATATGTATTATACAATCGCTCATACAATATTAACTCATCTTGATCGTATCCCTACAATTAGTATCAATGATTTAGCAGCACTTTGTTATACTTCTCCAGCTACTATTTCACGTTTTTGTAAAGATTTAAATTGTGGGAGTTTTGCGAATTTTAAGTTGAATATGGCAAACGCTTTGGAGACCTCAAAAAATGAAATTCATTTTAGTGAAGAAGAACGTCAAGAAATATTAAAAGAACCGCAATATTTAATTGATAAAGTTTATAATGAAACAATTCAATCTTTAAGATTAGGACAACATTCTTTAAATATTCATGATATTGATCAGATATGTGATATGATTTATAAGGCTCAAAAAGTTCATATGATTGGATATCAATTTAATAAGATTATTTCTAATGATTTTCAAATGAAGATGTTGAAATTAAAGAAATTCGTCTATGCTTTTATTGAAAGAGGAGATGAAATTCAAAGATTAGATATGATAAATGATGAAAGTTTGGTTATTATTGTGACTGTAAGGGCACGTCCTCAACTTATTGATACGTTAATTCAAAAGATTAAAGAGAATAATCCACGTATTATTATGATTACAATGAATCAAACATATACAAATGATGATATTGATCATATTTATCGTATACAAGGTATTGAAAGTGATTATAGTGAGTCTTCTATACAAGGGACTATCAATTTCTTAAATGTTTTGAATACGATTTATTTACGTTATGGTTTATTATATAAGCAGTAGGTAAGGAGGGCTTGTATGTATAGTTTTTTAAATGATTATAGTGAAGGAGCACATCCGGAGGTATTAGGTGCTCTTGTGAAAACAAATGATATTCAGACAGTTGGTTATGGTCTTGATGAGTATTGTTTAAAGGCTAAAGATGTAATTGTAGAAAAAATGAAAAGAGATGCTGATATTCATTTCTTGGTTGGTGGAACACAAACAAATCTTTTGTTTATTGCATCTGTATTAAAAAGTTATCAGGCGGTTATTGCTTGTGATGAAGGGCATATCAATGTCCATGAAACAGGGGCTGTAGAAGCAACTGGGCATAAAGTTTTGGTAAAGCCTCATCAAGATGGAAAAGTAACTATTGATATGGTTGAAGATATCTTAAAGAGACATCGTGATGAACATATGGTTCAACCATGTATGGTTTATATTTCTCAAACAACTGAATTAGGAACATATTATACAAAAGAAGAATTAAAAGCATTATATAATTATGTTCATTCACAAGGGCTTTATTTATTTTTGGATGGAGCACGTTTAGGTAGTGCGCTTGTTTTAGAGGATGCACCAAGTTTAGAAGAAATTGCTTGTTATACAGATGCTTTTTATATTGGTGGTACAAAGATGGGAGCGTTATTTGGAGAGGCTCTTGTGATTTTAAATGATGATTTGAAAGAAGATTTTCGTTATCATATCAAACAACGTGGTGCATTGCTTGCAAAAGGCCGTTTGTTAGGGATTCAATTTTATACGTTATTTAAAGATGATTTATATGAAAGAATTGGTCGTCATGAAAATGATATGGCTATGCAAATGAAAAATGCATTAGTAGAAAAAGGTTTTGAAGTTTATTTGCCTTCATCAACAAATCAAATTTTTGTAGATGTGAGAAAAGAAGATTTACAAAAAATCGAAGAACAATTTATGGTCACTCATATTGAAGATTTAGATGATCAAAAAGTACGTATTCGTCTTGTGACATCTTGGGCAACACCTCAAAAAGCAGTTGATGATTTTGTGAAATTAATTCATGAAATATAAGAAATATATATACAAGGTTATGAAAATGTAATATAATGGCAATGGGATTAGTCCCTTAATTACGTAAGAAATGGAGATACAATTTATGAACAAAGTAGAGTTAGTAGAAAAAGTAGCTACATCTGCAGGTTTAACAAAAACTCAAGCTGATGCAGCAATTAACGCATTTGTAGAAACTTTAACTGATGTATTAAAATCTGGTGATAAAATCAATTTAAAAGGTTTTGGAACTTTTGAAGTAAGAGAAAGAGAAGCAAGAACTGGACGTAATCCACGTACTGGTGAAACAATGACTATTGAAGCAAGTAAAGTTCCTGCTTTTAAAGCAAGTTCTACATTAAAAAAAGTTGTTAATGGAAAATAGTGCTTTGGCACTTTTTTCTAGATTTTTTAAGAAGTTTAGATACTTCTTTTTTTATTTTTATAAATATTGTTGATGTTTTTAGGTGAATAGATATTTTGTATTTATAATTGGCAAAAGAGAAAGTGATAAATATATACAAAGTAAACGATAACCTGATAAAAGCGATGGAATTTTCAGATTTTATTGTGTGAAACAAAGTTCGATTCTACACTTTTGTAGGCGTGATTATGATACTTAAAAATCCTAAGCAGAATACTTAGGATCACAAGTTAAATTCATATGTAAATTACGTAATGTCATTGTATCTTTTTTACTTAAGATTACAGTTGAATGAATTTCACAATCTTTTAATTTTGGTAAAGCCTCTAAACATAAACGAGCATTTTCATCAGTTTGAGAAGCTATAGATAATGTTAATAAAACTTCATCAATATCTAATAATGGATTTTCAATATTCAAATAATTATTCTTTAAAGAAAGAATAGAATTTAATAATGTTGGTGAAATCAATTCGATTTCTTTATCTAAACCAGAAAGTAATTTTAAGGCATTTAATAAAGCTGCACTTGAACATCTTAATAATGAAGATGTCTTTCCGCTGACTAATTTACCATTATTTAATTCAATTGCACAAGATGCAACTCCTCTTTCAATCGCAGTTTCATGAGCTACAACAGCACATTTACGATTATCTGGATTGACTTCTGCTTGTGTTAATAACACTTGCATTTTTTCTAATGATTTTTCATTGATTTTTCCCATCACATAATCAACTTGAGCATGGTAATAACGTCTGACGATTTCACGACAACTTGCATCACAAGCAGCTTCATTATCAATGATTGCATATCCAGCCATATTGACACCCATATCTGTTGGCGATGCATAAGGAGAATTACCAAATATTTTCTTAAACATAGCATTTAAGACAGGGAAGATTTCAATATCACGATTATAGTTGACTGTAGTTTCTTTATAAGCTTCAAGATGGAATGGGTCAATCATGTTGACATCGTTTAAGTCAATTGTTGCTGCTTCATAAGCTAAGTTGACAGGATGTTTTAAAGGTAAATTCCAAATTGGGAAAGTTTCAAATTTGGCATATCCAGCATTGATACCATGAAGATGTTCGTGATAAAGCTGAGATAAACAAGTTGCCATTTTCCCCGAACCTGGTCCTGGTGCTGTTACTACAACTAATGGTTTTGATGTCTCGATATAATCATTTTTACCAAAACCTTCTTCCGAAATAATATGATCAACATTATGAGGATATCCATCAATCGGATAATGTAAGAAGACACGAATACCTAAATTTTCTAGTTTTAACTTAAATGTATCCGCTGCATTTTGATGTTGGTATTGAGTAATGACAACACTTCCTACAAAAAGTCCTACACGATGATATTCATTGATTAAACGTACCACTTCATCATCGTAAGCGATATCTAAATCACCTCTGATTTTTCTCCTTTCTAAGTCCTTTGCACAAACCGCAATAATGACTTCTACTTTATCTTTTAAAGTCAATAACATCTTTAATTTACTATCAGGTTCAAAACCTGGTAATACTCTTGATGCGTGGTTATCATCAAAAAGTTTTCCGCCAAACTCAAGATAGAGTTTGTTATCAAATTGTTGGATTCTTTCTTGAATATGTTTTGATTGTAATTCTACATATAATTCATTACTAAACGCTTTTTTCATATTTTTGCACACTCCTGAAAATCATTATAAAGAAAAATAAAAGAAGTTCAAGAATAAATTAGAAGAGAAATTAAAAAAAGTATGATATAATAAGATATTGCCAAAAGGAGGTATCATTGTGCATATATTAGATCAAGAAATAAAACGAATTATCTCATCACAAAAAGAGTATCGTTATGGACATTTTTTAGATGGTAAAGAACTGATTGAACGTATGACTATTTCACTTGATGAATCTAGTCGTTGTTTAAGAGTCAATGCCAGAGTAGATGATCAAGGACAAAAGCATGTTTTAAGCATGAAGATTACGGAAAGTGGCGAAATACTTCAATATCACTGTGGCTGCGTATACGAAACTTCGCAAACGGCTTGTCGTCACTGTCTAGCTGTTTTGTTGTTCCTTAAAAATTTACATATTGAAAGTTATCCATATTTCTATGAAAAAAATAAAGAAGAAGATAAGATGAATCACTATCTTCTTTTAAAACAACAACGTGAAAAAAGAATCATGGATAAAAAACATCAGGATTCTTTAGATTTAATAGATTTATATAAAAATAGATTACTAAGAGAATCACAAATTCCTCTCCTTTCAAGGCAATATCAATTAAAAGTTTTTGTTTCACAAAAAGACAATCACTTAGAAATATCATTAAAAATATCTCATGATAAACAATCTTTTATTATAAAAAATATTGGGACGTTTTTACATGCAATTGATTATCACGAAACATTACGTTATGGGAAAGCTTTTGAATTTGTGCATAGCTTAGATGCTTTTGATGATGACTCATTAGAAATTTTATATTTTGTGAAAGAATGTTATTTAAGAAATCAAAAAGAGAATCAAGAACATTTAAAAACTTTGGTTATTGATTCAGATATTCTAGATCATTTTTATGATTTAATGAATGCTTTACCTTCATCATATGCGGATATTGCTTTTCTAGAAAAGGATATGTTGATTTCTTTAGAACTCCAAGAAAAAGAAGAAAGTTATGTCTTAGATTTTAAAGATTACCAAAATCTTTCAACATTTATGATGTCACATCATCATTTATATGAATATAATCAAGATACACTTTATCGTTATCGATTAGATGAAGAAGGAAAATGTTTGATCTTAGTTCAAAAGTTATTAGAAAGTCAAGATGGACTATATATACAAAAAGAGGGTATTTATGAATTTTATCGTTATGTTTTGGCAGATATTATCGACTACATATCTTTAAATACACATCTTTTTGATGACTATTGTCAAGAAAATGGAATAAATTTATATGCAGATATGACAAGTGATGATCAAATCTGTGTACAATTAGAATACTTATATGATGATCAAATTCGTTATGGTTTTGACAAAACAAATCAACAGCTATCTTCACATGCGTTGATTGTAGAAAACTATCTAGAACCTTATATTGAAGATCAAGATGGACATGTTTTATATTTGACATATGATCATGAATGGACATATACATTTTTAAGAGAAGGTTTGCCTTATTTATCACATTATTGTCAAGTTTATGTGAGTGATCATTTAAAACATATTTCTCAGTCTTCAAAAGCCCAAATTAAAGTAGGGGTTTCTTTGTCAAATCATTTATTAGATTTTCATATAGAAAGTATGAATATACCTGAGAATGAACTTTATGATATTTTAAAAGCTTATAAGAAAAAAAGAAAGTTTTATAAACTCAAAAGTGGACAATTGCTTTCACTAGAACATGAAAGTTTTGAAGAATTGAATCAATTGAGTACAATCTTGCAATTAGACAGTACCCAATTAGAAAATAATCATATTCAAGTACCAAGTTATCGTTTATTTGAACTTGAAAACTTATCTCATCAACAAACACATTTATCTTATTTTAAATCACAAGAATTAGAAACTTATATTCAAAACTTTCAAAAACCACAAAAGTTTGAGGTTCCCAAACAATATCAAGATATTTTAAGAAGTTATCAAAAGGAAGGATATCGTTGGTTACGCTTAATGGAAAGTTATGGTTTTTCAGGAATCTTAGCTGATGATATGGGGTTAGGGAAAACTTTACAAATGATTGTATACTTTGAAGCTATGAAAAATCAAAAACGACCATCGCTAGTTATTACTCCAGCAAGTTTGCTTTTGAATTGGCAAGATGAAATTCAAAAATTTTCATCACATTTAAAAGTTTTATGTGTGTATGGTTCTAAAAATCAACGTGATGAACTCATCAAAGATATTGAGAGTGTTGATGTTGTGATTACTTCATATGATTATATACGTCGTGATATTGATGATTATGAAATGATTGATTTTCATACAGTTGTTTTAGATGAAGCACAGTATATAAAAAATCCAAAGACACGCAATGCTTTAAGTGTGAAGCGTTTAAAAGCAAAACAGCGTTTTGCATTGACGGGAACACCAATAGAAAACTCTCTAGCGGAATTATGGTCAATCTTTGATTTCCTTATGCCACATTATTTACATCACTATGCTTATTTTTTAGAAAAATATGAAAGACCGATTGTGAAAGATCATGATGAAGATAAACAAAAACAACTTAAGCATATGATTTCTCCATTTATTTTAAGAAGAAATAAAAAAGATGTTTTAAAAGAATTGCCTGAAAAAATAGAAAAAACAATGTTTATTTCTTTTGAACCTGAAGAAGAAAAACTTTATTTATCATCACTTCTTCAAGTGAATAAAGAACTTCAAAAGAAATTAAATGTAGATAAAACAATCGGGCGTATGGATGTTTTAGCAATGCTTACAAGATTAAGACAAATTTGTCAAGATCCTCGTTTGCTCTATGATGATATAAGTGAATCATCATCAAAATTAAAAGGATGTATGGAATTGATTCACTCTTTAAAAGAGAATCATAAAAAAGTGTTACTTTTCTCATCGTTTACAAGTGTTTTAGAGTTAGTTAGACAGGAATGTGAGAAGGAACATTTGAGTTACTACCAGTTGGATGGGTCAGTATCTAAAGAAAAACGTCAACAACTTGTTAAACAATTTCAAAATGATGATACAACGGTATTCTTAATTTCTTTAAAAGCTGGTGGTTCAGGATTGAATTTAACTTCTGCTCAAGCTGTTATTCATTTTGACCCTTGGTGGAATATCTCTGCTCAAAATCAAGCGACAGATAGAGCTTACCGTATTGGACAAAAAGAATCTGTACAAGTGTTCTCATTGATTATGAAAAATAGTATTGAGGAAAAGATTCAAGAACTGCAAAAGCATAAGAAAAATTTAGCAGATATGTTTGTTGAAGGAAATGAAGGTGTTATTTCAACAATGAGTATAGATGATTTGATGTCGTTATTACATATGGAATAGATGACTAATATTTCTCTTTTTCCATGATAAAGGTATAAAAAGTATTTTGAACTTTTGTACGTCTAGATATCGATATAGGAATGGTTAAACCATTGTGAAGAATTAAAAAATGGCGTTGTAATTTTTGGATATGGTTCATATTGACATAGTAACTTTGATGTGTTTGACCAAAGTCATATTCATGAAAAAAAGTCTTTAAATATTTTAAGTTTTTTATATGACTTTTATAAGTCTCGTGTTCACATATAATAGAGATGGTCTTATAATATGTTTCAATATACATGATTTTAGTGGGTTGTATATATTGTTTACCTTCTGTTGTATTAATAGGATAAAAGGCACTTAGAGTTTTATATTTTTGATAAGCACGGTGTAATTCGTGATAAAAGAGTTTTTCGTCTATAGGTTTAAAAAGATATTGAAAAACTTTTAAAGTAAAGGCATCAGAAACATATTCTTGATAGTTTGTAACAAAGATAATTAAACAAAGCGGATTGACTTTAATTAATGTTTTGGCAATATCAATGCCATTGATATCTTGTAAGAGAATATCTAAATAAGCTAAGTCAAATTTTTCGTGAGTTACTATAGAAATAATGTCTTTTTCAATTGATGAGGATATGATAGTGAATTTATGATCTGGGTAATTGTGTAAGAGTTGAGTAATACGATTTACCCAAAAAGGTTCATCGTCACAAACCAAGATACGCATATCCTCACCCCTTTAATGATTGTCTGATTGATAAAACTGATTATATTTTATAATAATCTCTTGACTTCTTAAAGGGGAAGACGGCAATTTCTCGCCATTTGTGAGTTGAACATATTTGGGTTGAATACTTTCTATAAAATTCACATTCACAAGGTAACTTCTGTGAATTTTTAAAAAACATAAATGATCTAAAAGAGAGAACAAACTCTCTTTTTGCTTAATATCTGCAAAATAAGTATTTGACATTGTAACAATTTTGATATGTTTATAATATGTTTCAATATAAATA
>CALDMQ010000079.1 GCA_937917505.1 uncultured Erysipelotrichaceae bacterium
AGCTACTTATATATCGTGTTTGAACGTTTTTAGGTTTTTTCCCACTTGGATTATACTCAATATTTCCTATTTTAAAGTATTCTATTTTATTATTTACTTTTTCTATTTGAAATTGTATATCATCTCTTTTTCTATAAACATCTAAAATATAATCTTGAATATCTTCTAGCATTTTTCTCCCAAGTTCTGTAATATCATAAGTTGCAGTCTCTGTTGTTATTACATATAATGAGTTTTCTACATGTTCTAAATACGATGACTCATTAATTATATTATCTATCAGTATAGCAATATAATTACTACTTATTCCTTCGTATGACAACTGAAAACCAGATTGATTCCATGTTTCATTTTCTATTAAACGATGTGCTTCTTTCTCCATAAAACTTACATCAACCATACCAATAAAACTCTGTGCTGTTTGTTCTAATTGAACCTGATAATCAAGATAAAAACTAAAAGATTCTACTCCTAAGAATGCACAAAATACAACCAAAAATATCTTCTTAAACAAAGTTAATTTCAAATACTTCTTCATACTATTCACCACCTTTAAAGATATATCCTTCTTTAAACACTGTACGAATATAACAACTACAATCGCCTAATTTCTTTCTCAACTTCTTAATATAAGTATCTACTGCACGTCCATCACCATAATAATCATAACCCCAAATTGCATCCAATATTTGTTCTCGTTTTAAAAGTTGGTTACTATTTTGTGTTAGATATTTCAATAATTGATACTCTTTACTTGTAAGTTCTAATTTTTCATCTTTTATCCAAACATCATGATTATCATAATCTATCTTGAGATTACCAAATGTTTGAATATGATGATTGCTATTATTTTGACGACTTAAGATTGCATGACATTTTGCATAAAGAATTGATGGTAAGAATGGTTTTGAAACATAATCATCTGCACCTAATTCAAATGCTTTGAGTTGATTTTCTTCTTCATTTAATGCACTAATAAAAATAATAGGACAATCACAGTTGTTTCTGATTTGTTGACAGACCTCATAGCCATCAATACCCGGCATCATGATATCTAATAAAACAATATCCACTTCATCATTGATCAAAGATAAACCCATATGTCCATCAACAGCTTCAATAACATCTATATCTCGTTTTTCAAAATAACGATGTATAATATGTCGTATATCAGCATCATCTTCAATAACTAATATCTTATACATCATAATCACCTCCTGTTTTTAGTTTACTGCACACTTATGTAAATTTTGTGGAAATAGAAAACTTCTTACCAAAGTAAGAAGTTTACATCCATTCTGTTCCATCTTCACGTTTTAAAATATAACGAATCATTTCAAACAACTCTTCTTGAGTACGTGATTTAACTAAGAATACATGATTCCCCATAGCTGGTGCTAAAACTTCTGGGACATCTGTTTCTAATGCAATTGCATATCCATATTTTTCATGGATTTGATCATAGTTATGAGCATACCAAATACCTTCACGTCTACCTGTATAAGCCACCCAATATTTACGATGAAGTTCATAGAAGCATTTATTATACTTCATCATATCTGCCCATATTGTATACACATCAACATCATAAGCTAAATTCATCATATCAGGCATATAAGCTCCTGGTGCACGCATATTGACTTCTAAACCAACAATATCCCCTTTCTTTCCTAATCCTTCTTTATCTTCATCTAATCTAAAGAATTCAAAGTGAAAGAAACGACTATACGCATTAAATTCCTTAACTGCCTTTTTACCAATTTCATATAAATCTAAATTTTCTACAGGTTGAGAATAAAAAGCTGTATCACTCAATTCATTCACATTATCCATAATAGAATTTAACATCACATGACTAGTCGCAATCAAAATATTCTTATCCTTATCAGTAATACCATCAAATGTTTCTACATGTCCAGGTACCATTTCTTCAATAATAAATCTTATTGTTGGATCTTTTGTTGCAAAGAAGTAATCAAGTTCATCATCACTTTTTAATTTATATGTAGAACTTGCTCCAACACCATTATCAGGTTTTACAATAACAGGATAGCCTACTCTATTGGCAAAAGCTTTCATTGCTTGATAATCATCCACAGGACGATATCTAGCAGTTGGAATCCCTGCTTTAGCATAAACATCTTTCATCTTTGATTTATATTTCATTGATGATAAGTCTTGAATCTTTGGTCCTGTTGTAACATTAAAATCATTACGTAATGTTGCTTCAAGCTCTAACCAATATTCATTTTGAGATTCAATCCAATCAATCTTACCATACTTCCATATCAAATAAGCACAAGCACGATAAACTTCTTCATAATCTTCTAAATCATCAACTTTATAATATTCTGTTAAAGCATCTTTTGTTTCTTGTGAAATATCATGGTAAGAAGCATCCCCAATCCCTAAAACATTCACTCCTCTTTCTTTTAAACGCGCACAAAAGTTATAAAAATAAAGAGGAAAATGTGGAGATATAAATACAACATTCATCTTAAATCACCCTTTCTACAAAATAAGGGAATTGTACACGCCACCAAGGCCAATCATGATCAACATCATATCCCCAAAAATCAATCCAAGCCGGTATATCTTTATATTCAAGTAATTCTTTCATACGATTCGTACTTCTAATCATATCATCTTCCCATGCTCCCTGCCCACAACAAAGTACAATTTTATTTTGACGATACATCTCTACATAAGGATGATCATAACTCATACCATGTATATATTCTACTGGCGAATTATGATATAAAATATCATCATGATAATCCCCAAAGAACAAATCACAATCATAATAACCACTTAAAGCAATTGTTCCAATAAAAATATCAGGTCTTCTAAACATAAAATTCACCGCATGACTAGCTCCCATTGAACATCCTGTTGTATAAATTCCTTTTGCATACGCCACCTCATTGCCATAAGCATTGATTTCAAAAATTCTAGGAACCAATTCATTGACAATATAATGATAGTATTGTTCAACCATATAAGTACGATGTTTCACATCTCTATCACTAGGACTCCAAGATTCTTCATCAATACTATCACAACAAAATAATTGTATTCTCCCTTGATCAATCAAATGTTCTACGGTATGTACCATACCATTATTTGCAAAATCATAAAAGCGTCCATTTTGAGATGGAAAAACAAGAATTGGTTGTCCTCCATGTCCATAAACATTAAATTCCATCTCTCTTTTTAAACACTCACTATATTCCTTAAACCACTCTACCTTCATATTTATCCTCCTAACACATCATCAATAAATTGATTCACTTCATCCATTGTTTCAAATCTTGCTGTATAAATAAAATTCCCCATTGCTCCACTTAAAATATCAAGCATTCTTTCACACATCACTAAATCAAACTGATACTTATTTACAACATCTTCATGACTCATACGATAAACAATCCCATCACGTCTTCCACAATAAATACAATGGTAAGGTCGTTCACGATTATACTCACTATACCCCTTTGTCACCATATCTGCATAAATAGAATATACATCAATATTATTTGCATAATTCATCATATCAGGTGTATATCCTCCTGGTGTTCTTAAATTCACTTCAAGTCCAATTAAATCCCCTTTTTTCCCTAATCCTTCTTTATCTTCTAACATTCTAAAGAATTCCATATGGAAACATCTTCCTGCTGTATAAAAAGACTTCACACAAGCACGTCCTGCCTGTTTTAAATCATAAGGTAATTCTTTAAGAGAATAATAATACATACTTCCTTGATTATTCACAACATCCATAATTGGATTTGGGAATACATGAGAAGTTTCAAATAAAACGTCCTTATCTAAATTTGCTATACCATCATAAGAAATAATAAGACCATTAATATATTCTTCCATAATATATTGGGTAATATGTTCTTGATTATAAAAATCTTTTAATTCATCTTCATTAGAAATCTTATAAGTTGCGGCAGCGCCTACTCCATTATCCGGTTTAACTACTACAGGATACCCAACTTCTTGAATAAACTTCAATCCTTCATCTAAGGTTGTAGTCAAATGATATCTCGCAGTTTTAACACCAGCTTCTTTATAAAATGCTTTCATTTTTGATTTACATTTCATATTTTCAATATGATTCTTTTGTAAACCTGTTGTAATATTAAAATCAGTTCTTAATTTGGCATCTTGTTCTAACCAATATTCATTGTTAGATTCTAACCAGTCGATGTGTCCATAATGAAAAATAAAATATCCCATTGCTCTAATCATTTCATCATAGTTTTCCATTGAATACACTTGGTAATAATCATTAATAGAATTTTTTAGTTCATCACTCAATTCATCATAAGGTGTATCCCCAATTGCTAAAACATTCACCCCACGTTCTTTAAGCCTATCACAAAAATTATAGAAATTCTTTGGAAAGGCTGGTGATATATATACAAAATTCATATAAATTCCCCCTTAATAGTTTTATTATAGCACAGCAAATAAAAAAAGAGAGGTTTTTTGTATTTTTCATACAATTATATACTCTTTTTTCTATTCTTCCTTATTTATATATCTATATTTTATAAAAAATATATATTGTGACGATATTTGTCGTATTCATTGAAAACATGAGTTATTCAATTATATGATTGTTCTATCTTTAAGTTAAGCATTTTTATTATTATACAAATAGTTATTAATAGTGCTAAATCATATCCTGATAATCATCTTGTTTCAACATTAGAAGGAAATAATTCTTTTATTAGTTGGTTAACCTTTATACAAGTGTTACTTGGTATTCTTATTTGTAATGGTTGCTTCTCAATTCATTAGAAAAGTTGGGTATAAAAAGTTTTACCTTTTTGCTATAATTCTGATAACTATACATTTATATACTTATGCTTTCATCTCTTATGCTTATGTTTTCCTAGCAATAAGTATTGTGTATTGTTTTAGTGTTGCTTATTCTACAGTTGGTAGTTTAGCATATTGTCGATTCTCGTGTTTTTGGATCAGTCATCACATTACTCAATGGTTCTTTTTGTATTTTCTTGATAAGTGATATTATTGTAAGTGGTATCGTTATCTTGATTGCATTAACAAAACGATTTGATCCCCTTGATAATCATACACAAAGTAAAACTCTATCTCATCGATAGAGTTTTAGAGTGTTGACAAAGTGGTAGAAATCTTGACATAGAGCCTAATTATTTTGTGTGATAGATAAATAATCTGAATATGGTTTTGAATCATTGGAATAAACTGTCTCACTTAAATAGATACTATCTTTTTCATAATTACTATAAACATAACGATTAGAATCACCATCTCTAACAAGTTGTTTTCTAGCATCTTCTAATTGATTATAAATGTTTTCTAACCCCATATAATCCGCTAATAAATTAACAGTCTCTTTTGAAGCCAACATCTTATGACGCATACTTTCTTTACTTCTATAAAATATTTTTATTCCCTTTTCACAAATTGTTTCTTGTTCATTCACACTAGCTGTTAATGTATAATTATGGTTATCTTTTTTTGCTTCTACTTCAATATGTGCTGTTAGAATATCATTATAAGATGTACAATAAACATGATCTTCAATATCGATAAATTGATTTTTCTCTAAAAATCTCATTAAATCCATCGTATATTCTTTAGCTGAAGTTATTCTTCCATTTTGATCATATCCTTCATCAATCATCTCAGAAAAAGTTTTATCATTATAACTCACATACACATTTTCTTCAGGTTCAAGACTTTGTGATTGATTATCCATAAAAATTGTAATAAAAGTTGAACCAATTGAAAAAACAATCCCAACAATTGATACGATAGCCACTATTTTTCCTAACAAATCTTTCTTATTTGTATGTTTGAATATGTTCATGAGAAGTATGATTTGCATCATATGCAAACGCATGTTCTTTTCTTACTTTATATCCACAATTTGGACAAGTATCTTCACCAAATGGTATAGTTGTTTGACAAACATCACATTTCATAAATATCATCCCCTATATTTTATAGTATAGCGAATAATGATGAAAAAACAAAGAAATATAACCTCTTTAGAAAAATAATGATTTATTCTTTATAATCTTGACATATGCTAAAAGTAATAGATGTAAGTTTGGATTCTTCATCAAATGACTTATTCACTGTAATGTCTTTATTATGACTTATATAATTTATACTTTCAGAATCCTCTTTAATAATGCGTACTCTTGCCTCGTTAACATCTTCATAAACATCGTCAATCTTTAAATAGTGTGCTATTAAATCAATTACATCTTTAGGCAAAAATGTTTCTTTTTCTATTCCTTTTAAATTGTTAAATTCTATTGAAAAACCTATAGATTCATCAAAAGTATCATCTGATGCAAAACTTCTATGGATATCATATAAGATATTATCTTTTTCAAATTCTAGTCTTGCTACTGCAACAATTGAATATCCGATTCTTTTGGTATAACTGATATCATTTTCATTAGTAAAGTGATTATCTTTTAAAAATTGAGTCATATCTTCTAATGATTCTTGTGCTAATATCAAAATATCCTTAT
>CALDMQ010000080.1 GCA_937917505.1 uncultured Erysipelotrichaceae bacterium
AATATCTTTTAAAACGTCTCCATTTTTTAGATTCATACATTTAAGTGCTTTAGTAAAACGTGTAACTTCAAAATCTCTCAATGATACTCTTTTGATTTGACCATTTTGTGAAGCTAAAACGATATAAAGAGGTAAATTAAACGATTTAACTAATACAGATCCAATCATTTTTTCATCAGGAGACACCTTAATCAAATAACTAATATGTTTTCCAAGCTCTTTCCATTTAAATTCTTCTAAACGATGTAATGGAATATATAAATAATTTCCCTTATCTGTAAAAACCAATAATTTATCTAAAGTATTTGCATAATGAATATCAATCAATTGATCATCATCTTTTTTACCAAAGGCTGTATTCTCACTTGCTTTATAAGACCTTTGAGAAATACGTTTAATATACCCATCACTTGTAATTGATACATAAATATCTTCTGGTAAAATCATTGCTTCTTCATTAATAATAATCTCTTGTACTTCGTCTTTGATTTCAGTCAAACGAGGTGTTGGATATTGTTTTTTTATATGTTTTAACTCATCTATAATCACTTTTCGTAAAGCTTCATCACTATTTAAAATTTGATTTAAAGATTCAATAAAACTTTCTAATTCATTTCTTTCATTTTCCAATGCAAAAACATCTGTATTTGTTAATCTATACAATTGCATCATGACAATAGCTTCTGATTGTTTTTCAGAAAAACCATATACATTTTGAATATTCATTTTTGCATCTTGTTTATCTTTAGAAAGACGAATTGTTTTCACAACATCATCCAGAATAGATACAGCTTTAATTAAACCATCAACAATATGTTTCCTTTCATTTGCTTTACTCAAATCATAAAGAGAACGTTTTGTAATAACCTCAATTTGATGAAGAATATAACCATCTAAAATATCAACAATTCCCATACACACTGGTCTTTTATCTTTGATTGCAACCATATTATAGTTGTAATTTTTTTGAAGATCTGTGTTCTTATAGAAATAATTAAGTGTATTTTGAACATCAACATCTTTCTTTAATTCAATAACAATGCTTAAACCATTTCTATCAGATTCATCTCTAACTTCAATAATGCCATCAATACTCTTTTGGAATCGAATATCATCAAGTTTTCGCACAAGCTCTGCCT
Organism: uncultured Erysipelotrichaceae bacterium; assembly: GCA_937917505.1. GTDB lineage: Bacteria > Bacillota_I > Bacilli_A > Erysipelotrichales > Coprobacillaceae > CALDMQ01. Next base: position 1,140 of record CALDMQ010000080.1, read on the forward strand.
TGTTAACTTCGTAAGGAATCTCACTTACTACAATTTTATTCATATTCTTTTCTTCAATAATCTGTGTTTTAGAACGAACAACAACTTTGCCTTTTCCTTTTTCAAAAGCTGTTTTAATCCCTGCCTTCCCCTCAACAATAGCACCTGTTGGAAAATCAGGCCCCTTGATAAATTCCATTAACTTATCTAAAGAACAGTGGGGATGAGAAATACGATAAATTGTTGCATCAATGACTTCTTCTAAATTATGAGGCGGAATATCAGTTGCATACCCAGCTGAAATACCTGTTGCTCCATTAACTAATAAGTTTGGATACTTCGCTGGTAAAACAGTGGGTTCATATTCAGTATCATCGAAGTTTAACGCTAATTGTACAGTTTCTTTATCTATGTCTTTTAATAATTCTAAAGCGATTGATGAAAGTCTTGCTTCTGTATAACGCATAGCCGCTGCTGGATCGTTGTCAATAGATCCATTATTCCCTTGCATATCAATAAGAGGCATACGCATTTTCCATTCTTGTGATAATCTCACCATTGCATCATAAACAGAAGTATCTCCATGCGGATGATAATTCCCAATAACATTTCCTACTGTTTTTGCAGATTTACGATATGGTTTATTATGTGTATTTCCATCTTTATACATTGCATATAAAATACGTCTTTGAACAGGTTTCAACCCATCTCTAACATCAGGTAATGCACGATCTTGAATAATATATTTAGAATATTTTCCAAAACGATCACCCATGATATCATCTAATGACTGTGTAATTATTTTTTCACTCATGCATTTCCCTCCTATTTATTAATGAAAAATGAATCTTCTAATGAGAATTGAACATTATCTTCAATCCATTCGCGTCTTGGTTCGACTTTATCTCCCATCAAAATAGAAACACGTCTTTCAACTAATGCTGCATCTTCAATAGAAACTTGAATTAAAGTACGTGTTTCAGGATTCATTGTTGTTTCCCACAGTTGATCAGCATTCATTTCACCAAGACCTTTATATCTTTGAACATTATATCCACGCCCGATTGTTTTTTTTGCTTGTTCCAATTGTTCATCATCCCAAGCATAAATAACATTTTCTCCTTTACCATTTTTCTTTGAAACTTTATATAAAGGTGGCATTGCAATATAAACACGGCCAGATTGAATAAGTCCTCGCATATAACGATAAAAAAATGTTAAAAGTAAAACTTGAATATGTGCACCATCTGTATCTGCATCGGTCATAATAATAACTTTGGCATAATGAGAATCATCAGAGTTAAAATCAGCCCCTACTCCTGCTCCGACAGTATTAATAATCGTATTAATTTCTTCGTTTTTTAAAATATCACTCATTGATGCTTTTTCAGTATTGACAACTTTACCTCTTAAGGGCAAAATTGCCTGAAATTTACGATCTCGACCTTGTTTTGCGCTTCCACCAGCCGAATCCCCTTCGACAAGATAAAGTTCTTTACGTTTCTTATCTTTAGATTGTGCAGGTGCGAGTTTCCCACTTAAGATTTTCTCAACCTTATTACTTTTTCCTTTTCTTGCATCTTCACGTGCCTTTCTAGCAGCTTGACGTGCTTGAGCAGCTTTAATCATTTTATTGACTAATTTGTTTGCAATTTCTTTGTTTTCTTCTAAGAAATAATTGATTTGATCATAGACAACATTTTCAATAATATTTCTTGCTTCAGGAGTTCCTAATTTAGACTTTGTTTGTCCTTCAAATTGCAATAAAGATTCAGGAATCTTAATAGAAATAACACCGGTTAAGCCTTCTCTAACATCTGCCCCTTCCAAATTCTTATCTTTCGCCTTTAATAATCCATATTTTCTTGCATACTCATTGAAAACCTTTGTAAATCCAGAACGGAATCCTGTTTCATGTGTTCCACCATCTGATGTACGTACTAAGTTCACAAATGAAATGACATTTTCTTGGTATCCTTCAATAAATTGAAAAGCAATTTCAACTTCAATAGGATTTGATAAATCTTGAAAAGAAACAGTAGAGTGTATTGTTTTCTTCTCATAGTTTAAATAATCTATAAATGCTTCTAAACCATTTTCAAATTGAAAAGATTCTTTTTTTCCAGTTCTTTCATCAATAACAACTAATTCAATCCCCTTTAATAAAAAAGCACTTTCTTTCAATCTTTCACAAATTGTTGAGTAATTAAATTCAGTTGTAGAAAAGATATCTTTATTAGGTAGAAAATGAATTGTTGTTCCAGTTCTGTTTGTTTTTCCAATAACTTTTAATGGAGAAATCTCTTGATCGCCATGAATAAATTTTTGTTGATGAATTTTTCCATCACGATGAACAGTAACTTCTAACCACTCACTTAAAGCATTAACTACAGTGGAACCAACACCATGTAAACCACCTGATGTTTTATATCCACCTTCTTCGCTAAACTTACCTCCTGCATGTAATACAGTTAAAATGACTTCAGTTGTCGGTCTACCACTAGCATGCATACCTGTTGGCATACCACGTCCTTCATCTTCAACTTGAATACTATTATCCTTTCCGATAGTTACCGTAATTTTATTTCCATATCCAGCTAAAGCCTCATCAATAGAGTTATCGACAATTTCCCAAACCAAGTGATGAAGTCCTCGATAATCTGTTGAACCAATATACATACCTGGTCTTTTTCTAACAGCTTCTAAGCCTTCTAATATTTGTATATTTGATTCATCATACTGATTTTTTTTCATATATGATTTCCTCCTTTGCAACCCGTATATTATAACTTAAAATGATTGATTTTTCCATCTAATAATGTATAATATTTTTCAAGGAAGTGAAAGTATGTCAATATTCATAAGTTTTTTACTTATAATCATGAGCTATTTATATGGCTCAATACCATTTGCGTTAGTTATTGGAAAGATTTTTTATAAAATAGATGTTAGAACACAAGGTTCAGGAAATCTCGGTGGCACAAATGCTGGTCGTGTTTTAGGAAAAAAAGCAGGGATTTCTGTCATTGTTCTTGATGCATCTAAATGTTGTATCTCTATCTTGATAACTCGACTTGTTGCTGAATACTTTGGAATTAATTCCAACATTATTTATTTATCTGCTCTCGCGTGTGTGATTGGACATTGTTATCCTATATTTGCAGGATTTAGAGGTGGAAAAGCTGTTTCAGTAGCTGTTGGATATGCACTTGTCACAAACATTTATGCTTTTTTTATTGCAATTGTTGTTTTTTTAATTACATTAAAACTTTCTAAATATGTATCTTTAGCTTCTATATTAGGTTCTTCAACAATCCTTATTTTATCACCATTTATTGGCTATGGAACACTTGGCACATTAACAAATGCATGTATTGTAGGACTATTAATATATAAGCATAAAGATAATATCAAACGCATTGCAAATCATACAGAAAATAAAATTACATGGATGTAATAATGGATAGGTATAAAACCTATCCATTATTTTATATAATTGATATGTGAAACATATGGTAAATATGAGCATTCATTATAATATTCTAGATGAAATTTTCCATTTTTATAATTTACACAAGTTAAAGAGCATCCTTCAACAACTCTTTGATTCAATTTTGTAAAGTCTTTCTTTGTGTAACCAAGCATTGTTGCAAGTAATACAATAAAAAACATTCCATGAGTCACAATGAAAATATTATCTTGATCATCATGCTTTTTGATTTGTTGAAGAAATTGATTAACTCTTTTCACAACATCTTCATAACTTTCACCATGAGGAATACGTGTGAAGTGCTCTGGATCATGCCATAACTGATAATATAATTTTTCATTAACTAATTTTGAAATAGGGCATCCCTCGAAATCGCCAAAATTCATTTCCATCAACAACGGTTCTTGAATAATTGTTTGATGAGGAAAAATCAATTGTGCTGTTTGATATGCCCTTAAAATAGGACTCGTATAAATAGCATCAAAGTGTTTATCCTTTATATATTCACATAATGCTTTTGCATTATCTTTGCCTTGTTTTGTAAGAGGAGAATCCAATCTTCCTTGCAAACGCTTTTCTTGATTCCACAATGTTTGAGAATGACGTGTTAAATATATTTTCATAATAGTAAAAAATAAGGGATATCCCTTATTTATATTGATCATTAATACTTTTCATAATACGTTTAATTTGAGTTTCGTTGGGTTTTCTACCCATTTCCATAAACATTGCACGAATCATTTTTTCGTTAATTGGTGGATTCTTTTGTAAATTTTTCTTAAAGAAATATCTAGCTGCAAAAAAACCTATAAGAAGACCAATAGCAAGTCCTAAAATCAAACTTAAGATATCCATTTTCATTCCTCCATTTCAATACTTAAATATTATAGCATATAAATTTTCTTCAATCATAAAAAAGTTTTTAGAAAATCCTTTTAAAATATCATAAATAATATTTTTTTGATTTTGCTCAGTAACTTTAATATCGTATTCATTCATTTGAATTGTAATGACTTCTTCAGTAATAGGATTAATTAATTTATGTATACCATGATAATATTCATAATCTTCTCTCTGAGTTAGAATTTCCAATAATTTTTCTTTTTCACTTTGTATTGGCATAAATAATAATTCAATTTGTTTTGTATCAAAAATATCTGTTTGATTACGATAAAGGAGTTTTGCTAGAATTGGATATTGTAGCACCATATCATAGAAAGAATTTTTTAAATATACGATTTTATATGTTCTCAATTTCATCACCCACTTCTATAATACGTCTTTATTTTTGAAAAAAATGTCAAAAAAAAGACAAAATGAAACTTATTTTGTCTTTTCCATATTTAAGTATGTACGAACAACATTATCTACAGTAAATCCGTAATTTTCAATTATTTTATCAGCAGGAGCACTAGAACCAAATTGATCAACTGATAGCATTGCACCATCAAGACCAATATATTGATGCCAACCAAATGATGTTCCCATTTCAATTGCTAAACGTCTACGCATATAACTTGGTAAGACTGATTCTTTGTATTCATCACTTTGTTTATTAAATAATTCCATTGAAGGTATTGAAACCACACGTACATCATGACCTTGTTTGAATAATTCTTTTTGTGCTTGAATTGCTAATTCAACTTCACTACCAGTCGCAATCAAAATACCATCTAATTTTGATTTTTCTGAAGAAACAATATATGCCCCAGACGCAACATTTTCATAAGTTGCTTGTGTTAAGTTTGACACATTTTGTCTAGTTAGTGCTAAAACTGTAGGTGTTTCTTTAGATTCAAGTGCTAATTTCCAAGCTGCACACATTTCATATGCATCCGCCGGTCTTAGAACTTGGATATTTACCATTGAACGCATCATTGCAAGTTGCTCTACTGGTTGATGTGTTGGACCATCTTCTCCAACTGCAATAGAATCATGAGATAATGGCAAAATAATTGGTAGTTTCATTAAACATGCCATTCTAAGAGCCGCTTTGAAATAATCACTAAATACCATAAATCCACCAGCTGCTACTTTGATACCTGTATGTAAAGTCATACCATTCATAATTGCAACCATTGCAAATTCTCTAATTCCAAAGAATAAATTACGCCCTGTGTAATCTTCACAGCTAAATCTTGATGAATCATAGATAGTTGTTTTTGTAGAAGAAGCTAAATCTGCAGTCCCAGACATAAATGTTGGATTTTGTGCTGCGATTGCATTGATTAACTTTTCACTAGTGTTTCTTGTGGCTTCACTAAATCCTTGAGGGAAATCTTTTAACATATCACTATAATCAAATACATATTTACCTTGTACAGCATTTGACAATTCTTTATAAAGTTCAGGATATATGTTTTTATATTCTTTCATCATTTTTTTCCATTTATTGAATGTACGTTTTCCACGATTAAAAACATTCTTTTGGAAATCTTCATAAACTTCATTTGGAACATAAAAGTCATCATGATTAAAGCCATATGATTGTTTTGTAGCTTTTCCATCTTCCATACCTAGCGGAGCACCATGAACTTTGTTAGTACCTTGATTTTTAGAACCATAACCAATTACAGTATCAACAATCACTAATGTTGGTTTGAACTTTTCTTTTTTTGCTTTTTTAATAGCTTTATGAATAGCAGTAATATCGTTTCCATCATCAACACAAAGCACTTGCCAACTCATAGCTTCATATCTTTTCTTTACATTTTCACTAAAAGAATAGTCTAAAGGTCCATCAAGAGTCACATGATTTGAATCATAAAGAACAATTAGCTTTCCTAATGACAAATGTCCTGCTAAAGAAGAAGCTTCATAAGTGACACCTTCTTGCATATCACCATCACCACATAAAACATATGTATAATGATCAACGACATCAAAATTTTCTTGATTATATTTTTTAGCTAAAAAACGTTCTGCCATTGCCATACCAACGGCAGTAGGTATACCTTGACCTAATGGTCCACTTGATGCATCAACACCATCAGTCATTTCAACTTCTGGATGACCAGGCGTACGGCTTTTCCATTGTCTAAATTGTTTTAAATCTTCTATTGTTAAATCAAATCCAGATAGATGTAATAAACTATATAATAAAGAAGATGCATGTCCACTAGCTAAAACAAAACGATCTCTATTAAACCAGTTAGACTCCTTTGGAAAAATTTTCATTTCTTTTGTAAATAAAGTATACAAAGCTGGTGCTGAACCCAAAACCATACCTGGATGTCCTGAATTTGCTTTGTTAATCATGTCAATCCCTAAAGATCGAACGGTTGCAATTGATAATTCTGCTTGATTCATTGATTACTTCCTCCTAAACACAACAATATTATACACAAAATTACTTCATTAGAAAATAAATATCATGATTTAATGAACTTTTTTCGCTTTTTTTAACTTCTTAGGTGTAACGTCTCTTCCTTGCGGATCAATCACCTTGATTCCTTTTAGTTGCTGTTCAAACCCACTTCTAAAAAGACGTAAATATTCTTGTCTTAAAGCGTGTTGACGTTCTTTCTCTTCTTCAGTTAAACCAACAGCTTTACTTTTATGCGCTAATGCATTGATTTCTTGTATTAATTCATCGC
>CALDMQ010000081.1 GCA_937917505.1 uncultured Erysipelotrichaceae bacterium
TGAAAATTGTTTAACTTCTTTGTATAAATCATAGAAACAATCTTGAATTTCTATCCCACCTAATCCATAATCAACTGTCTTTCCATCCACAAAACCATATGTATGATCTCCATCGCTAAACATAGAACATAACTTAGGATAATTTTTAATCTTTTCAAGAATAGCTAATCCTACTTCTTTACGAATTACTTTTTCAAAAATAACATTATAGTCTTTATCCACAATCAAAGCTCCATTGTTTAAAATGATATAGTCACATGGAAAATGTATTTCATTTTGTATAACTTCAAATTCTTTTAAACTACGTCCTGTGCATATTACCACAAGATTTCCTCGCTCTTTTAACTTATACATCATCTCTAAATTTTTTTGAGAAAGTAGCCTTGTATCTTCAATTAATGTCCCATCTAAATCACTAACTAATATTTTCATTTTCTCCTCCTATGAAAAAAGAGGTTTCCCTCTTATTTTGAATACTTAATTTTGACTTGATATTGTTGATCATATCTTTCTACAACATAAGAAATACAATCATGATAAACACCCATACCATAGTGTCCTAGCTTTTCTTTTTTCTTTTCAAAATCTTCTTTTCTAGTAGAGAATTCTTCTAAAGCTTTATTTAAAGTCAAATCGTCTTGAATATATGTATTCAAAAGTTTCTTTTCTTCTTCTGTTAATAATAGTTCTTCAAAAGCTTTTAAGTTCTTTTTTCTTACGATCAAACATTTTTACAACCTTTAAATCATATTGATCTGATAAAGAAACTGTATATGTCATTTGGAAAGCCACATTATAGTTATCATAAATTTGAATAATATATTCTTTATCAAATATATAATCACCTTTATCATGAAGTGCTTTTTCATAATTTTCTATATCATTAATATATGCACTCACATTTGTATAATGTGAAGAAAAGTCTGCAAGTGTATCATACTCTGTCAATACTCTTGTTGGTACAACATCTTGTACTTCTGGCAATTCCCCTTCTTTTTTCTCAACAGTATTCAATCCACCTAAAGAAGATGTAATACCTTCAAAGGCATATGAGTAAAGTAATGGAAGGAATGCAAAAGCAAGTAAGATTAAAATATAAGGTAAAAAACTTGGTTTCCTTCGATTCATATTCACATAACGTCTTTGTAAATCAAATCCACAATGTGGACAATAACGATCTTGTTCATTCACTTCATGGTCACATCTTGGACATTTGCGCATATTTATTCCTCCTTGAAATAGTTATCCATAAACACATAAAACGCATCTATAAATTCCTTTCTTTTGGCTTTTTGTTTTTTTCTATCTTTGATTTCAAAATAATCTTCGTCTAAATATTGATAAGTATTCACAAACTTTCCATTAACAACTTCATGAATCGTTGGTGTCCAATCAAAATCTAATTCTTCATAAAGATTTTCATAAAAATCTTTTTCCTCTTTCGTTGCATCTTCTCTTTTTGCTTTATCTCGAAAATCTTTAATATTCAAATAATAAATACCTGTATTTTCATGAGAATTGATGTAATCTTCTAAAATTGGGTAGAATGTTTGGCAGTCCCCACAATCAGGCCTACCAATATATAATAAGAATGTAACATTTGAATTTAAATTCTGTGTTAACTCTTGATAATTTATTTCTACAATACCTTTCAATTGTAACTTTTCTGAATTTTGACTACAACCTAATAATGATACAAAACATAAAAAAAGACAAAGTATTTTTTTCATGATAAATCTCCTCATTGTGTTTAATATACCATATACACAAGCAAAAGAAAAGGATAAGACTTACTTACCCTTATTTCAATAAACTTTCTCCTGTCATTTCTTTAGGAATTGGTAATCCTAATAATTGTAAGATTGTTGGAGCTAAATCACCAAGTTTTCCATCTTCTTTTAATTCTAAATGTGTATTTGTAACAATTAAAGGAACTGGGTTTGTTGTATGTGCTGTAAATGGATTATTTTCTTCATCTAATAATCTTTCACTGTTTCCATGATCAGCAGTAATCAACATTGTTCCACCTAATTCAAGAACTTTTTCATAAACTTCTCCAACACATTCATCTACAACACTTACTGCTTTGATAGCTGCTGGAATAATACCAGTATGACCAACCATATCACAGTTAGCAAAGTTAACAATCACAACATCATGAATGTCTTTATCTAATTCAGCAATTAAAGCATCTTTCACTTCATATGCACTCATTTCTGGTTGTAAATCATAAGTTGCAACTTTTGGTGAATTGATTAATACACGAGTCGCTCCATCGATTTCTTTATCAACTCCACCATCCATAAAGAATGTTACGTGAGCATATTTTTCAGTTTCAGCAATTCTTAATTGTTTCATACCTTGAGCTGATAAGTAATCACCTAATGTATTTGTAAGTGATTGAGCTTTGAATGCGATATCTCCATTTACTGTATCAGCATATCTCATCATACATACAAAGTAAAGATTACTTGGTTTATCAGCTGGTTTGAAATCTTCATAAACGTCAGCTGTGAATACATTAGACATTTGAATAGCTCTGTCTGGTCTGAAGTTTGCAAAGATGATAGAATCGTTATTTTCTACTCCACCATTTACATCAGGATTGTATCCTGGGATAACGAATTCATCATAAACTTCTTTCGCATATGAATCTTTAACATATTGAACAGCATCATTATATGTTTCTCCAGATTTAGCAACAAGAGCATTATATGCTAATTCAACACGATCCATTCTCTTATCTCTATCCATCGCATAATATCTACCTGATACAGATGCAATTTGTCCAACACCAATTTCATTCATTTTATCTTGTAACTCTTGAACAAAGTCAACTCCACTATCTGGAGCAACATCTCTACCATCTAAGAAAGCATGAACATAAACTTTTTCTAATCCTTGATCTTTCGCTAATTTTAATAAAGCATAGATATGTTCGTTTGATGAGTGAACACCACCATTTGATAATAATCCCCAAATATGTAATTTAGAGTTATTATCTTTTGCATGTTTGATAGCTTTTAAGAAAGATTCATTTTCAAAGAAAGTTCCATCTTCTACCGCTTTATTGATTAAAGTAAGTGATTGATAAACAATTCTTCCAGCACCAATATTTAAATGTCCAACTTCACTATTACCCATTTGTCCTTCAGGTAACCCCACAGCATTTCCACTTGCTTTTAAAGTAGTTGTTGGATACATTGCCATTAAATCATCTAAGTTTGGAGTATTCGCTAACTTAACCGCATTTCCATCAACACGATTTGTTAAACCATACCCATCTAAAATACATAAAACCACTGGTCTTTTTTTCATTTTACATTACCTCCACATGCGACCATTATACTAAATTATCAATATAAAATAAAGATTTACGATAAAAAATTAACATAATTCACTATCTTTTTTTCTTAGGCATCGAAACAATATAAATTCCAATAAAACTAATCACTAAAGGCCAATAGTTTTCAATAAAAGAAAGAGCTTGTTTCATAAATTGCTCTTGTCCTACTTTTTGATTCATTGTTAAAACAACACCTAACATCATTAAAATAATTCCAAAATTTCTCTTCATGTCCATATTCATCACCTAAAGAGATTATAATCTACCTTAACAGTGAATTTTGTCATTTATAAGACGATTACAAAAATCTAACAAACCTTGTAAATCAACTTCTTCACGTCCTTTTTGCGAATAAACGATGACTTCATGATGAAACTCAAAACGATTGGAATGAATAATACTGTTCATATCCCGTCTTAATTCATCTGTCACTTTAATAAAAAGATTCTCAGACATTTTTCTAAGCAAAATACATAATGTTGCTAGTGATAATTCTAAATCAAGAATCGCTTTTGTTTTATCTTTTGATAAAATACATTCATCAATAATCCCTTTGTTTTCTTCAATACGTTTTAACTGATTTAAAATCATTTCTACAAAAACAACACTTTTCTCTAGTGCTTCCATATAACATTTTTCTTTTCTTTCACGTTTAGTCATTCTTCTCACCACTACTATTATACAAAATCATATAATAAAAAGGAAGTTTACACTTCCTATAAATCACAAATACCTACACCTTCACCAT
>CALDMQ010000082.1 GCA_937917505.1 uncultured Erysipelotrichaceae bacterium
CCATATAAATATCATGTGTAAAATCATAGAAACGATGATCAGGTGCTAATCTTCTTGTTGCATTATCAGGAGATAAAGCCCAAATAAAACCTTTTTCCTCACATTCATCTATTAACTTGATACATTTATCATAATCCAATGGTTTGATTTCTAATAATTCACCATTAATCGTAATTCCATTCCCACCATCACTCACCATATTTTGAAAACCTAATGATTTCATATGATCCTTAGCCATTGCATAACTTCTTCCTGTCGCAATTGCTACAAAATGTCCTTGATTCTCTAATTCCTTAATTGCTTTTTTAGCTGATTCTGGTACATATTGATCACCAGGCGTTCCTACCGCTAATGTCCCATCTATATCAAAGAAAAAAAACTTTTTGTTACCCATTTCTTTCACCTCGCCCCATATTCTATCAAATATTATTTTCTCATTACACTTTTTTACATATTAAGAAAAAACATTTCAGCATTAGTGTAGTTTTACTTTTTCGATTACATGTATTTTATTTGTATGATATTATAAGTAGATTAACAAAAGAGCAACCCTAATCGAACACATATATTTGCTATTTTAAAGCTATAAAAAACTTTTTATTTTATCATAAAGCAAGAATTATATATAACTTTAAGCAATTTTTAATAAATAAAAACAGCGCTCACAATAGCAAGCACTGTTTCAATTTTTATTGTAAATATTGAGTATTTTCTAACATGATACCGCAACCTTCAGCAACACAATCTAATGCATTTTCTGCTACGAATACCGGTACACCTAAACCTTCTTCTAAGAACTTATCTAAATTATTTAATAAAGCCCCTCCACCAGTTAAGAAGATACCTTTGTTTACGATATCAGCTGATAATTCAGGTGGTGTTTGTTCAAGAACTTGTTTTGCTGATCTTAAGATTGTTTCACAACATTCTTTTAAAGCTTCTTCAGTTTCTTTAGCATTTAATTGAATTGTATGAGGTAAACCAGTTACTAAGTCACGTCCTCTTACATCCATAATTTCTTTTTCAGATGCTAAATAAGCAGTTCCAATTGTCTTTTTAATTTCTTCTGCAGTACGATCACCAATTAATAATTTATATTTATCTTTTACATACTTAATTAATTCAGCATCCATTCTATCTCCGGCAATCTTTAACGATGTACTAGTAACAATATCACCTAATGAAAGAACTGCTACATCAGTAGTTCCCCCACCGATATCAATAACCATATTACCAGATGGTTTAGAAATATCTAATCCTGCTCCTACAGCAGCAACCTTAGGTTCTTCTTCAATATAAACTCTCTTTGCTCCACATCTTAATGCAACATCTTGAATAGCACTTTTTTCAATAGAAGTGATATTTGATGGACAACAAATTAAAATTGTTGGTCTAGCAAACACTCCTTTTAAATTTAATTTATTAATAAAATGAGTAATTAAAATTTCAGTAATTTGAAAATCTGCGATAACCCCATCTTTTAAAGGACGAATAGCTTGAATTTTACCTGGAGTTTTCCCAAGCATATCTCTTGCTTCTTCTCCTACTGCGATAGGTCTGTTTGTTTCTGTATTGATAGTTACAACAGAAGGTTCATTCACAACAATACCTTCTCCTTTAACATAAATAAGAATGTTAGCTGTTCCCAAGTCAATACCAATTTCTTTTGATAATTTCATAAACATTCCTCCTTTAAGCATTTCTATTGTATCATCTTTTTTCTTAATTACAAGAAAAGAAATTGAATTTATCAAAGAAATTATTATAAATTATATAAAACGAAAATAGCGATAAAATCGCTATTTTAGAGCATTTAAAGGTTGTCCAATACATCTCTCAGGATTCAATAATTTATCTTCTTTTTGTACAATAAAATGTAAATGATTTTTCAAATCTGATTCATAAATATTTTCACCACTTTTACCAATAATATCACCTTGTTTCACTGTTTGATTCATTTCAACAGAAATTTCTGATAAAGATTGATATGTTGTAGAAATCTTATCATTATTAGTAATCGTAATTATCCATCCTAAAACAGGATCATTTGTTTTCTTTGTAACAGTTCCACTTATTGATGCTAAAACATCAAAAATTTCATTCTTATTTGCATAATCAATACCTTGATTTGGTCTATACACACCTTCGAATAAAATCAATGATTGTTCCTGCTTCTTACTATCATCATCTTTATTATAAAAATATCTCACAATACCTATACCATCTTTAACAGGAGCTTTTAAAGTTTCAACAACAGGTTTATCTTCTTTCTTTTCATCAACTTTCACAACTGTCTCTTCTTCGAAATTCATTGTTTGGTCATCTAATAATTTCTGAACAATTCCTACACCACCTAAAAATAATGCCAATGCAAGAGAAATACCTAAAATCTTCTTATAGTTTACTTTTCTTTGTTTCATACTTTCACCTCATATGAAGTATGCACAAAACATAAAACTATATACTTGTTAAATCAACATTTTGATAATAATGATTTAAAATATCTTTATAATTTTTATTTTCTTTAGCCATTCCTTGCGCACCGTATTGACTCATACCAACACCATGCCCATTTCCTTTGGTTATAAATTTATATCCTTTTGAAGTCAATTCAATTTGAAAACATGAAGATGCTAAGTTTAACTTTTCTCTAATTTCTCTACCACTATATTCCTTATTATTTACAATAACCTTTTGAACATACCCACTTTTAGTATAAGACATAATTTGCATTTTCACAGAATCTATTCCAAAGATATTGGCTAATTGTTTTTTAGTAAATGTTTTTGTTCTTATAAATTGTGGATCTTCTTCAATATCCCATTTGCTATTAACTGCTTTTAAATACACTTTATCCCCTGCAAAGTAATCCCCACAATTTACAGTTTTTCCATTACTGCTTGAAAAAAATAACGCTGATATATAATCTCCTTTGTATGTTAAGACTTGATTATGTGTATCTTTAACTGCTTTTTGAATTTTTTCTTTATTTTGATCATATGATTTTCCCCAATTCTTTTTCATCTGTTCATCACTAAGATACACTTGTGAATTAGTTGTATTATCAACTTTAAGATTTCTTGATAAAACAAATGTTCGACTTGCAACTGCTTGTGCTTTTAATGCTTCAACTTCAAAACTTGCTGGCATTTCCCCGGCAATAACACCTACTAAATAATCATCTAAAGGTACTTGTAAAGTCTTTTGTTTTGTTTGAACTTGAACTATGTAATCCTGAGATGATTTTGGTTTTAATTTAGAAGGTTGTTCTTGTGGATTAAAGTCTTGTTTTTGTAAAAAAAGAATACCTGTTATAAGCAGACATATAAAAAAGAGTTTTTGATATATTGTTTTCATACTTCAATATATGTCCAACTCTTTTAATTATGAATAAAATGTCACTGATGCAAAAGTTAAAATAAAAGATGCAAATAAATATCCTAACGCTATAGAAGCAACAATATAGAAAACATAAAATTCTCTAACTTTGCTTTTCTTCATATATCTTCCAAAATCAAAACAACTAAGTCCTATCATTGCAGCAAATACTGAAAAGATATAAACAGCTATTCTTACTATATCATATACCATATCTTCAACACCTCATTTTCTCTTACATTTCATTTTTACATTATAATCTTTATTTGATACAATAACAATATAAAGGAGAGATATCATATGAAATACTTACAATTACCAAATACAAATCTTGAAGTTTCTCGTATTGCTTTAGGTTGTATGAGAATCGCAAGTAAAAGTGTTAATGAAGTTGAAAGACTTATCAAAACTGCCTTAGATGAAGGTATTAACTTTTTTGACCATGCAGATATTTATGGTGGTGGAAAATCAGAAGAACTTTTTGGTGAAGTTCTACAAAAGCACCCTGACTGGCGTGAAAAAATGATTATTCAAACAAAATGTGCAATTGTGCCAGGGAAACGTTATGATTTTTCTAAAGAACACATTATTGAAAGTGTTAAAGCATCTTTACAAAGATTACATATTGATTATATAGATATTTTATTATTACATAGACCTGATGCTTTATGTGATCCTAAGGAAGTTGCGGAAGCATTTGATGAACTTTATGAACAAGGTCTTGTTCATTATTTTGGTGTTTCTAATCATACACCTTTACAAATTCAATTATTACAAAAATATACAAAACATCCTATTATTATTAATCAGTTACAACTTTCTATTGTTCATTCTGTGATGATTGATTCAGGAATGAATATGAATATGAAAGAAGATCCTGCAATTGATAAAGATGGTGGTGTTTTGGATTACTGTCGTTTAAATGATATTGTGATTCAACCTTGGAGTGTTGTTCAAGCATCATGGGCTGAAGGAACTTTCTTAGACAATAAAGATTATCAAAAATTAAATGATGTCATGAAAGACCTTGCGGATGAATACAATGTAACAAAAAGTGCCATTGCAATTGCTTGGCTTTTAAGACACCCTGCTGGTATGCAACCTATTGTTGGCACAACTTCACCTGAGCATTTAAAAGAATCTTGTCTTGCTTGTAATGTCGATTTAACTCGTCAACAATGGTATGATCTCTATCTAGCAAGTGGTAAAACATTACCTTAAGGAGAATATATGCATATAGAACTCAAATACCTTAATGAAATCAATCCTCATGAATTAGCTTATTTTGCAAATGATCCAAGGGTCAGCTTTTATCTAAGAAATACATTTCCTTATCCGTATACTTTAGATTATGCTCTTTCTTTTATTAATCAAGTGATGCAAAAGAATGCAGTTGAATTTGCAATTGTAGTTGATAATGTCTGTATTGGTTGTATTGGTGCAACTTTTCATCAAGATATTTATCAATATAATGCAGAAATAGGTTATTGGATAGGTTATGATTATTGGGGTAGAGGTATTATGGGTTTGGTAGTTTCTATGTTTACAAAATATCTTTTTGAAAACTTTCACATTCATAAAATCTTTGCGGAGGTTTTTAGTGAAAACAAAGCTTCTATTCATGTTTTAAAGAAAAACAATTTTAAACAAGAGGCTTTTCT
>CALDMQ010000083.1 GCA_937917505.1 uncultured Erysipelotrichaceae bacterium
TTTATGTTAGATTTTGATGATTTGTTGTTGAAAACATTGGAAATTTTTGAAAAATATCCAGAGATTTTAGAACGTTGGCAAAGACAATTTCAATATATTCATGTAGATGAGTTTCAAGATGTTGGTGAAGTTGATTATCAATTAATTAAATATTTATCGGGTCAATCTGTTCTTTGTGTTGTAGGTGATCCAGATCAAACGATTTATTCATTTAGAGGATCTGATATTAGTTATATTATGAATTTTGATAAAGATTTTGAAAATGCGAAAACAGTTATTTTAGATCAAAACTATCGTTCTACTAAAACGATATTAGATATTTCAAATAATTTAATTAGGAAAAACAAAAATAGATTAGAGAAAGATTTATTTACAAATTTAGAGAATGGAGCAACTGTTATTCATTATTCGGGTGTTGATGAAGAAGCAGAAGCGAACTTTGTATGTGATACAATTGAAGATATTATTGCACATGTTGATGGGGTTAATTATCATGACTTTGCAATTTTATATCGTGCGAATTACTTATCAAGACCATTTGAACAAAAACTAATTCAAAGACAAATAGATTATAAGATTTTTGGTGGTTTGAAATTCTTTAATCGTAAAGAAATTAAAGATGCCTTGAGTTATATACGTTTGATGGTTAATCAAGATGATTTATCTTTTGAAAGAATTGTCAATGTTCCAGCACGTGGAGTTGGGGCAAAAACTTTAGAAAAAATTCAACTCAAAGCAATACAATGTGGTTTGAGTCAATATGAAACTTTATCATTGTATGGAGAAGAAATAGGGCTATCAAGCAAAGTTAAAAAACAATTAGCAGAGTTTATAGGTTGTATTGAAAAAGCAAAACAATCTGCTTTACCATTACAGGAAGTTTTTGAAAATCTGTTAAGAGATTTAGGTTATTTTGAAATGTTAAGAAATGATCAAGATGAAAATCGTATTCAAAATATTATGGAATTAAAAAACTCTATTGCTAATTATATGAATACACATCCAGATAGTGCAAACTTTGATAGCTATTTACAAGATATTGCTTTGTATACATCACAAGATGATGTTTTTGATGATGAATATGTTTCGTTAATGAGTATTCATATGGCGAAAGGACTTGAATTTAATTATGTTTTTGTTGTGGGATTATCACAAGATGTTTTTCCTAGTTTCAGAAGTTTGTCAGAAAATGGAGAAGATGGTATGGAAGAAGAGCGTCGTTTAGCTTATGTTGCATTTACACGTGCTAAGAAACGATTATATGTAACAGATAGCCAAGGGTTTAACTATTTAACAAATTCTCCAAAGATGACTTCACAGTTTATTGATGAAATTGGTAAAGATCGTGTAGAACATATAGGTAATCCATCAAAGTTTAAATCAAAGAATTTTATAAATACCCATGAAACTATTGAAGAAATGATTGGTGACAATCATGTTGAGGAATGGAAACAAGGAGATTATGTGGATCATGATGTTTTTGGTAAGGGTGTGATTGTAAAAGTGAATGGTAGTACTTTGGATATTGCTTTTGCTATGCCACATGGATTAAAAACATTAATGGCACAACATAAAGCTTTAAAGAAATTATCAAGTTAGAATTGGAAAATCCAATTCTTTTTGTTATATTATTGTTTTATTCATTTGTGTTTTTTGGTATAATAAGTCAATGGAATGGAGTGTTGATAATGACATTAGAGAGGCTAAATGAAATCAAAGCATTATTAAATGAATACAACTATCAATATTATGTTTTAGATAACCCAACAGTAAGTGATCAAGAATACGATCGTTTAATGCAAGAGTTACAAGATATCGAAAGACATCATCCCGAATGGTTAACACCTGATTCTCCAAGTCAAAGAATTGGTGGACAGGTTTTAGAGAGTTTTACAAAGATTACTCATGAAAGAATGATGTTATCGCTTGGGAATATTTTTAATGAAGATGAGTTGAATGCGTTTGATGAACGTATTAGAGAAGTGTGTCCAAATGTAGAATATGTTTGTGAATTGAAAATTGATGGGCTTGCGGTTTCATTGGTTTATGCTGATGGGAAACTGGAATATGGTGCAACACGTGGTGATGGAACTATTGGTGAAGATATTACACATAATGTGAAAACAATCAAATCAATTCCACTCACAATTCCTTATGATGGAGATTTTGAAGTGCGTGGAGAAATCTATATGCCTAAATCATCATTTGAAAAATTAAACAAGGAAAGAAAAGAAACTGGAGAACAACTTTTTGCAAATCCAAGAAATGCTGCAGCAGGAAGTGTTCGCCAATTAGATTCTCGTATTGCGGCTAAACGTAAATTAGATGCCTTTTTATATATGGTTCCGACTTCTCGGGAAGTTGGATGTCAAACTCATAAAGAATCTTTAGACTATATTCAAAAACTTGGTTTTAAAACGAATCCAATGACAAAGGTTTTTAATAATGTCAAAGATGTTTGGAATTTTATTTTAGAAGTGACAGATAAACGTCAAGAGTTACCATATGAAATAGATGGAGTTGTTATTAAGGTTAATGATATCTCTCAACAAGAACGTTTAGGATATACCGCAAAAGTTCCAAAGTGGGCAATTGCTTATAAGTTCCCTGCAGAAGAAGTTGTCACAAAATTAAAAGATATCATCTTTACAATTGGAAGAACTGGACAAATTACACCTAATGCTGTGTTAGAGCCAGTGCGTGTGGCAGGAAGTACTGTACAACGTGCAACTTTACATAATGAAGATAATGTGAAAAATAAAGATATTCGCATAGGTGATTATGTTGTGGTAAGAAAAGCAGGAGATGTTATTCCTGAAGTTGTTCGTGCTTTAAAGGAAAGACGTGATGGGAGTGAAAAGTCTTTTGAAATGATCAAGACTTGTCCACATTGTGGAAGTTTACTCGTGAGAAAAGAAAATGAAGCTGCTTATTATTGTATGAATGATGCATGTGATTTTAAAAAGATAGAACGTATTATCCATTTTGCATCGCGAGATGCAATGAATATTGAAGGACTTGGAGAAAAAATCATTGAACAATTTTATAATCTTGGATTTGTAACTTGTATTGAAGATATTTATGATTTAAGTAAGCATAAACAAGAGATTATAGATATTGAGGGATTTGGTCAAAAGTCAATGGATAATTTAATGAAAGCTATTGAAAAAAGTAAAGAGAATTCAATGGAGAAACTTTTGTTTGGTCTTGGTATTAAAGGTATTGGTGCAAAAATGGCTGATAACTTATCTAAAGAGTTTAAATCATTTGATCACTTATTAGATGCTACAAATGAACAATTACTTGCGATTAAAGATGTGGGTGAAACAATTGTGTCATCAATCAATCAATTTAGAAATGATCCACAGAGTCTAGCATTATTAATGAATTTAAAGTCCTTAGGATTGAATATGGATTATTTAAAAGACACATCATTACTTCAAGACAGTATTTTTAATGGAAAAACAGTTTGTTTAACTGGAACATTAGAATTCATGACGAGAAAAGAAATGAAAGATTATTTGACAAGACTTGGCGCTAACGTGACAGGAAGTGTTTCTAAGAAAACAGATTATGTCATTTGTGGTAGAGATGCAGGAAGTAAATTAGAAAAAGCTCAAACTTTAGGTGTTACTGTTTTAAGTGAAGAAGAATTTAAAGAGGAGGTTGGACTATGAAAAAGTTAACAATCTTATGCTTGGTTATGTTTTTATTGGTAGGTTGTGGCAAAAAGGAAGATAAAGTCCAAACAAACGTAACTGGTGATGAAGCTTCGATGGATTCTTTAGATGATTCTTATTATAAGATGATTAAAATGCCTCGTAGTGAATTAAGTGAACAGTTTTATAATGATTTTTCTACGACAGATGATTTTGAAGTTATTGGGAGAGATTTACAAATTCTATCATCAAAACATTTTTCAACATCTTCTTACTATATGAGTGAAGGCCAACATATTACAAGAGATGAAAAGAAAAAACTTTTACAAAGAAATCAAGAATACACTTTACAGCCAAAAGCAGGAACAACGATTGAAGGGGTTTTGAATCCGGTAATGGTTTCTTCAATTCAAGAACAAGACTTTTATGTGAAAGATGGTTCTAAATATACATTAAAAGCATTATCTATAGCGATTGTTATTGAACCGCGTGATGCGAATAATCATGTTTTAACAACACCAATGAGTGATAAAATAGTAAAAGCATATGCTAAAGATACGATTAAGAAATTTTATGATTATATGCAAAATTCAGAATCTATGCAAAAATTGAGAGATTTACCGATGTTGATTGCTGTTTATCAAGCATCAAATAGTGAAGAAAGTACAATGTCAGGCAAATATATTTATGAATCTTATTGTGATGATGAATTGGGAGATATTAAGACATTGAATCATAAAAATGTACTTTTCTCTAGTAAAGAAGCTGAAAAAATAGAATTTAATGAAATTAAGAATAATTTAAAAAAAGCTTCGACTGAAGCAGCTGGATTAGTTGGTGAAGCAAAATATATTGATAATGAAATTCAATCAATGGTTATAGAAGCTCATTTGAATGTGAAAACTTATACAGAGTTATTATACTTAACTTCGTTATTGGCAGATAATATTGATAGAAAGTTTTCTAACTCATTTGATGTGAAAACATTAATTTATTCACAAGATGGTCTAAAAGCGATTATTGTGAAAAATAAAGGCGAAAGTGCTCAAACAAATATATTGTATTAGGAGGAATATAATGGAAAATAGTAAAAAAATGTTAAAACAGTTAGGATTAAAAGCAATGTTTTCTATTACTGATGAAGAAATGCCTGCTTTATTAGAAGAATATGAAGTTTTTATGAATCATGTAAAAGCATTAGAAGCAATTGATACAACTGATGTTGAACCTCTTGCTTTTCCTTATGAAATAGAAACAACTTTTTTAAGAGATGATGAAACAACACGTACAATTGATAGAGAAGATGCATTAAAGAATGCTAAATGCGTTCAAGATTATCAAGTTAAAGTACCAAAGGTGGTGGGATAATGGTTCAATATA
>CALDMQ010000084.1 GCA_937917505.1 uncultured Erysipelotrichaceae bacterium
GTATTTATAATTTCTGCATTCTGTATCATTTGGCTCATTTGATCTTTTGTACCAAAGAATAATGAATACTCACTTATTATTGTTTGATTTAATAATTGTGATGAAGGTGCATCCATACGATAACCTGATGAACGTCCTGGTCTAATTAACAAATCAGCTTTTCCAAATTTACCAACACTTCTTAATAATGTTAAGCATATTTTTTGATCATCTTCAATTTCATATTCTAAAGGACCTTTGCTTAATAATGCCATAATTGAATTTTCATGATTTAATTTAACCCATCTTTGCATAGCATAGATTGGTAAAACAGTCGCTCCATCTATTAAACTCTTTTGATTTTCAATAATATTTGGACGAACAATTGAACCAAATTGATCTTGACTGCAATTTTCTTTTGACTTATAAATATCTTCAAATCTTACTCTAACAATATGATCACAAGATTGATTATCTATTTTTGTTATAAAATCAATTGTTTGACTATTCGCTTTTAAAGACACATCACTACATATTTTAAGGGATTTTAATTCTTGTACTCGTCGATGATCTTCTACTTTATAAGGAACACGTACTTCGTATTCAATACGATATTTAACTTCTATAGAAGATGATTCAATGCATGTGATAATTGGCTGAACATCATTAATTCTGATTTCCATATCATCAATACATGGAGAATAGTTATATTCATCTCCATCATCTCCTTTTTCAACAAAAGTATTTAATTGGTGATATGTTTCTTGAGTTTGTTTATTTGTTACTGAGATTGTTCCATCTTCTTGAATAAGCATAGTTAAATATTGATTTTGGGCACCTCTAGGAAGTTTTACAACATCCCCTTCTGGTTTCGTTGGTTTTTCATTAAAACATACTTTTAAGATTTCATATCCCATTGGAGGTAGGAATGAAGCATCAATTTTCATTTGCACCTTAAATTTTGTACCTTCTAAAACTTCTCCAGAATCATGAAAATTTTCCATCCCATTATAGTATTCAATATCATGACTAGTTGGTAAGATTTCATTCATAACTTCATAAGGAACAATTGTTCCATCTTGACGTTTTAATACAAAATTTCTATCTTTAACAATCATACTCGTAAAAGCATAATCATGACGTTGATATGGAAGAGTATTGAATAATACCAAAATATCTTCATCATCTTTTAAAGAACTTAAATTAACTGACTCAGCTAAATATCTAAAATTCATCCAAATCAACTCATTTAAACCATGTCTTAAGTTTAATAAACGATTTTCTACAGTATGATTAATGCTATCTGGTGAAGAACCATAAATAGAATCATGAAATTGATTTTTAAATATAATCTTCCAAAAATAGTTCACAAGTTCTTGATCACAATATCCACCTTGAAAACGCGTAATACTGATCATTGGTTCAATAACTTTAGCCATCATTGTTTCATAATAACGCATTGTATTTTTAATATCAATTCTCGTCGATGTAATACCTGCATGAATACGACCAAGAGTTGCACTTCTCGCTTCACCTTGATAAACTTGTAACTCATGACGATTTTGTCTTGCTGTTTCAAGTAATGTATCTAGGTAATCTTCTGGATTATTCATCACACAATTATATCCATCTTTTTGAAGTTTATCAATTATTTGAGACGAATGTCTACGTGGAAAAGCATAATCACTTCCTAACATAAACAAAACTTCTTGATCTTGATAACGTGCTTCTAATTGAGGAATAAAGTTTTCCATATCTTTTTTGACATCTTCATAATCTTCTGGAAACCCACGATAATGTCCATAACCTAATGCAAAATGTACAGTTGGTAAAGATGTGTTACCATTTCCTTCCCACATAAACAATGAATCATCTAAGACTTCGTAATCAAAACCACGCCATGCAAAGATTCCTTTCATACCTATTTCTTTAAAAAGATATGGAGTTATCTTATTTTGTCCAAAAGCATCAGGTACCCAACCAACATTCATACAATGTCCTAATGATGATGCATACTTAGAACCGACTAATAAATTTCTAAGCAATGCTTCACCCGATGGTATAATCATATCTGGTTGTACATACCATGGTCCTATAAATAATTTTCTATTTTTAACTAATTGTTCAATTCTTAATTTTTGAAATGGCTTGATTGCTAGATAATCTTCCAACGCAGCTGTTTGTCCATCAAATGTAAAATATTTCATCTGAGGATCATTTTCTAGCATATCAATAAGTCTATCATAAAAATAAACTAATTTAATTCTTGATGAATCTGTTGAACGTAGCCACTCTCTATCCCAATGAACATGGGGAATGAAATGTATTCTACTCAACAACGACACCTTCATTTCTTGCTTCCATACTATTTTGTTTGATTTGTAATCTTACAAACGGATAGTATAAAATCATGTCTAAAATAAATAATACAATACATAAGATAACCGGACTGAGTGTAAATGCACCTAATACCCAAGCATTCACAAAAATTGGTTCAACTCCTGAGTTTAATACGACTAAATGATTAACCCATCCCCAAGATGTTGCAAAATATGCAATAACTGCATTAATAACTGGTACAAATACAAATGGAATAAACATAATAGGATTTAAGACAATTGGTAATCCAAATGTAACCGGTTCGTTAATACCAAATAATCCTGGAATAATTGATACTTTCCCAATTGATCTTTCAGCAGATCCTTTTTTACCTAATATTAATAATAAAACAACTAAAGCTAATGTTGATCCTGAACCACCAATCATTGCATAAACATTGTTTAATGTATTTGGAGCAACTTGAGTAATTGAATCAAAAGAACCTGTTTCTACATAAATTTGAATATGTTCATAGAAGATTGGCATCCATAATACAGAGATTAATCCCCACATAATTGAGAAACCATGTACTCCAAAGAACCATAATAATTGCATGATAATAATAACTAAAATAACCGCTGGTAATCCTGTACCAATACCATTTAATGGTGTAATAATAAATTGAGTAATTAATTGTTGGATTGATTCAAATCCTGCTAAAATAACAACTTCTTTAATAACTGAGAATACAGTAATAATCACAAAAAATGGAATAATTGATAAGAATGAATTTAATACCATTGGTGGTACTTGACCTGGTAATTTAATAGTGAATTTTGAATTAACTAACTTATGGTACATCCAAGCTGAAAGTAATCCAATAATCATACCTGCAAACATACCTTCATAGTTAAAGAAATTGATTTGAAATGCTGTAATTGTATTTTCTCCAACATTAATTGCATTTGGAATTGTCGCAATATATGCAATTAATGAAACAATACAAGCAACTAAAGGAACACATTTATCTCCTGTTTTTGTTCCTCTTAATTGGTTAGAATAATTGTAAGATGATGCAATAACAACGACTAATCCAGTTAATCCCATTGCTACTGTATTAATGTTTGCAAAAGCACTCACAATACTTCCTAGTACCCCTTCTAATGAGATTCCCCATTCTCCACACCAATAAGTTGCTTGTTGGCTTATTAACCCTGCTAACGAACCAACTACTGTAAATGGACTGGTTAAGATACAAGCATCTTTAATAGCATTTAATAATTTGTTTGATGTAATTTTATTAGAAAAAGGCATTAAATATTTTTCTAGTACTGACATAATTAATTTCATTTTATTTCCTCCTCGTCAACAATAAAAAGTATACACAAAGCGCTTTCACAAGAAAATTACAGAAACTGTAAAAATTTTACTAATTAAAAAATAAAAAAAGAAGACCAAAATCTTCTTAATTATTCTATCATAATGATCAATTATTCAAAATATGTTTTAA
>CALDMQ010000085.1 GCA_937917505.1 uncultured Erysipelotrichaceae bacterium
GAGCATTACCTACACAAGTAGTTGGTTTAATTCAACAATTAAAAGCATTTGAAATTCTAACAACAAATGTTGCAGTAAGTGGAAATTATAATGATGCTTTAGTTGCCATGAGTATTAATCCACTTGTACAAAGTGAAATTACTGCGAAAAAGATTTTAGATGAAATGTTAGAAGCTCATAAAGAATATTTACCTCAATTTTTTAAATAAACTATATATAATGAAATAAGAAGATGATTTTTATAAACCGTCTTCTTATTTTATATAGTAAAATAAAGACAAGTATAAGATAAGGAGAATTGATATGGAACAATGGTGGAAGAAAAGTGTTGTCTATCAAATTTATGTGAAAAGTTTTCAAGATAGTAATGGTGATGGAATAGGGGATTTACAAGGGATTATTTCTCGATTAGATTATTTAAAAAAATTAGGTGTTGATGTATTATGGCTCACTCCAATTTATGAATCTCCTAATGATGATAATGGGTATGATATTTCAGATTATAAAAAGATTTTACCTGAGTTTGGTACAATGGAAGACTTTGATGAATTGTTAGAAAAAGCACATGAAAAGGGATTGAAAATTATTTTAGACTTGGTATTCAATCACACAAGTGATGAACATAGATGGTTTAAAGAAAGTCAATCATCAAAAGATAATCCATATAGAGATTATTATATATGGAAAGATCCAAAAGATGGTGATGTACCAAGTAATTGGACAAGCTGTTTTCAAGGTTCAGCGTGGGAATTAGATCCTCATACAAATCAATATTATTTACATTTATTCTCAAAGAAACAACCTGATTTAAATTGGCAAAATCCTGTTGTGAGAGAAGAATGCTATAATATTATGAATTATTGGTTAGATAAAGGTGTTGACGGATTTAGATTAGATGTCATTAATGTTATTAGTAAAGATGAAGATAAGTATTATGTAGATAGTGATATCAAAGGACATCAAGTTTGTGTTAATGGACCACATATTCATGAATATTTACAAGAAATGAATCAAAAAGTGTTTTCAAGAAAACCATTACTTACAGTTGGAGAAACACCTATGGTAAGTGTAGAAGATGCGAAAAAATATGCACCGTTAGATAATAGTGAACTGAGTATGGTTTTCCAATTTGAATTAATGAATGTTGATGGGGCAGAGGAAAATAAATGGACAGATAGACGCTATGTTTTAAAAGATTTAAAGTCAATTATGTCTAAATGGCAAACAGGTATGTATCAACATGCATGGAATTCTTTATTTTGGAATAATCATGATCAACCAAGATGTGTTTCACGTTTTGGAAATGATAGTACACCATTCTATCGTGAAAAATCCGCAAAGATGTTAGGGATTTGTTTACATATGATGCAAGGAACACCATATATTTATCAGGGTGAAGAACTTGGAATGACAAATGTTCCATTTACATCTTTAGATGATTATAGAGATATTGATAGTTTGAATAGTTATAAACAATTGGTTGAAATTGATCAAACTGTAAAACATAACGATATGTTAAGATATATGCGTAAATCAAGTCGTGATAATGCAAGAACACCTATGCAATGGGATGATTCTTTTAATAGTGGGTTTAGTATAGGAAAACCATGGATTATGGTCAATCCTAATTATAAAGAGATTAATGCTAAAGAAGAAATAGATGATCAAAATTCTGTTTTCTATACTTATCAAAAACTCATTCAACTTAGAAAAGAGTATGATATTTTGATTGAAGGAAGTTATGAAGAAATATGTAAAGATGATGAACATATTTTTGCATATAAACGTATAATGGTTAATCAAGAACTTGTGATTTATTGTAACTTCACTGATAAAGAAGTAGATTGTGATGAAGAAGTATTATTAGACAATGCTGAAATATTGATTTCAAACTATGATGAACATCAAAAGGGAAAGTTAAAAGCATATGAAGCAATTGTTTATATTCAAAATAAATAATATTTAAAAATGCGAGATAATCGCATTTTCTTTTTAGAAAAATCATGTATACTAGAGATGAGGAAGTGATAGGATGATAACTCCAAAACATTTAAAAAAGACAGTTAAAGATGATTATCGTTTGATTGTTATTAGTGATATACATGGGCATTTAGATAGATTAAGAAGTTTACTTAAAAAGGTCCACTACACACCAGAAGATTACCTTGTTATTTTGGGTGACTTTGTGGAAAAAGGTGATCAAGTTAGAGAAACAATTGCTTATATTAAAAAGTTGGATGAAAATGAAAGAACATTTGTATTGATGGGAAATTGTGAATGGGCAATTGATGCATTGTTAACAATTCCAGAGTTAGCTGGAGAAATACCAAAATATTTAAAACGTGTTTCAAGTAATGGGTGTATTAGAGAAGCTTATCAAAAACTTCATCTTGCTGATGGAAGTGAAACAATGTTAGGTATACAAAGAAAAATTGCAGAGCATTTAAAAGAGGAGAGAGATTATATTTCTCATTTGCCTGTAACTTTAAAATTTAATCATTTTTTATTTGTTCATGCTGGTGTTGAAAGACGTAAGGATTATAAGAAGAGTTCGTTGTCATCTTTATTAGAAATGCAACATTTTTATGAACAAGGGCATCTTTTAGATGAAATTGTTGTTGTAGGACATTTACCTACTTCTAATTATAATGAACATCATATTGATAATCATATTATTATAGATGAAGAAAAGAAGATGATATGTATTGATGGTGGAGTTGGGGTGAAAAAGATTTCACAGCTTAATGCTTTGATTATAGAAAGCCATCAAGGACAAATTACTTATAAAGAAGAGTATGTACAACCTTTACCTTATTATACTGTTGTGCAAGACGTGATTGCTAAAGAACATACACCTCATAAAATTAGTTTTCCTTATTTTGAAATAGAAGTTTTAAAGGAAGAAGAACAATTTAGTTTATGTTATCAAAGAGATACTGATCAAAAGATGTATATTAAAAATGAATTTATTTATGAAAAACAAGGAAAGACTTATTGTTTAGATGATTATACTGATGCGATTATTACTGCTTATCAAGGGGAACAGGTGAAACTTTTAGGTATTTTTGATAGATTTGCTTATGTCATTAAAGATAATCAGGTTGGATGGATTTTATTAGATTATTTAAGTATATAAGAGTTGAAATGGGTTATACTTATATGGGTGATAAAATGGATATATGTATGAAGGAATTATTGAATGGTTTAAATATGGGATTGATTTCTATTGATCATTTGATTGATAAAATTGAAGATGAAAAAATGAGAGATGTTGTTTTACATTTGAGAAAGGAATTTGGAGATTTAAAAGAAAAGGTATTGAATGAATATTTTACTGAGGATGAAGTTCGTAAATCTTTTATGTTAGAAACAATGGTAGAATTGAAATCAATGATGAGTAATGATTCTCAAATTGCGAAGATGTTAATTGAAGGATGTAATCAATCTATCATGACAATGACTCATCTTTTTAATCAAGAGAAACATGATAATCAATTTAAAAAATATATGAATGATTTTGAAGATATTTCTAAAAGATATATTGAAGAATTAAAGATGTTTTTGTAGGAGGTTTCTATTTTGAAATCTCTTTTTTCTTATTTTTATCTTAAATACGTCTAGGAGTGAGAGTGGGATTTTCAATAAGTAACTTATCACAATGGATATACCAAATTTTACGAATCAGAATATTCAAAAAATACCTAGGCTTAGAATCATATTGAGTAAGAGTGTGCTTAAATAAAATCTCATTTTTAGAAAATAAAAAAGTTGAAAAATTCAACTTTTTTTAAAATCTATAATATTTTTATTCACCAGCAAGAATAGAAGATGTTGTATATGTTCTTTGTCTTAATTCATTATTTAATTGGTAAAGAACTTTTGCATCATGACCAAATAATTCGAATTTATTAATTAAATCACTTGCATTCTTTTCTTCTTCACCTTGTTCTTCTACATACCAATCTAAGAATTTCATTGTGCGATAATCATGAACTTCATGAGCTGCTTTATAAATTGTATGAATTAAATCAGTCACATATCTTTCGTGTTCTAAACCATATTTTAAAGGATCGCTTAATTCGTTAAGTTCTTTGTCTGGTTTATCGATAGCATCTAATGTCACAACATAATCATTGTCTTGAAGATAGTTTATAATTCCAATCGCATGATCCATTTCTTCTTTAGCTTGGATACGATACCAATTTGCAAAACCATCTAATCCCTTTGCAGTATAGAAGTTCGCAAAATCCAAATATAAATAAGCTGAATACATCTCTTTGTTAATTTGATCATTTAATAATTCTGATACTTTTTCATTTAACATTTCTTTTCCCTCCGCTTCTTTCTTCATTATACTCTTTTTGTTATTTAACAACAATACTATTGTGTGTTAAACTAGAAGTAGAAAGAGGGTGTAGATATGACTTTTAAAGAAGATTTTCAATTAACAACTATTGAATTGAATGAAAAAAGAGTATTGCGTGATGCGATTCATGATTATATTCATGTGGATCATTTATTGATTTGGTATTTAATTAACTCTAAAGAAGTTCAACGTTTAAGAAGAATCAAACAATTAGGAGGAACTTATCAAGTTTTTCAGAGTGCTGAACATTCTCGTTTTACACATTCTTTAGGTGTTTACCAAGTGGTAAGAAAAATGTTGGAAACAGAATGCTTAGATGAATGTTTAAGTGATTATGATAAATTATGTGTGATGTGTGCTGGATTATTACACGATATAGGACATGGACCTTTTTCACATTCTTTTGAAGGTGTTTTTGATTATGACCATGAAGATATAACAATTCGTATGATTTTAGAAGAAAGTGAAGTCCATGATATTCTTTATGATTTTTATGAAGAACTTCCTCAAGATGTAGCATCTATTATTGCACATACACACCCTAATCGTATTTTAATACAGATGGTATCCAGTCAGTTAGATGCTGATAGAATGGATTATTTATTAAGGGATTCTTATATGACTGGAACAACTTATGGACAATTTGATATGTCACGTATATTACGTACAATGCGAGTAATAGATAGGAAGTTAGTTTTTAAGGAATCAGGAGTACAAGCGATTGAAAATTATATTCTTGCACGTTATCATATGTACTGGCAAGTTTATTTCCATGCGACTACAAGAAGTTATGAACATTTATTACAAGCTATTTTTTCAAGAATGATTGATTTATATTATCAAGATTATAAATTTCAAACAAATATCAGTTATTTGAAGCCTTTCTTAGATAATTGTATAAGTGTTCATGATTTTACACAATTAGATGAATCTGTGATTTTCTTTTATTTTAAAGAAATGACTAAAGAAGAAGATTTTATCTTAAGTGATTTAACTTCACGTTTTTTAAATCGTAAACTTTTTAAATATAAACAACTTCAAAGTGATGATGATTTAAAAAAGATTCAAGAGATATCTAAGACATTGGGATATGATCCTCATTACTATATTGCAAGTGATACTACAAAACAAATCCCTTATTTACATTATGGGGAAAGTGGAGAATTGAGTGAAATAGAAATATTAACACCAGAAGGGGAACTTCATTCATTACCAGATTGTTCTGAAATCGTTTCAGCGATATTAAATTCAAAGAAATATAAATCAGATAAAAAAGTATTTTTCCCAAAGGAGATTAAAGATGAAGTTTCAATTTAGTCAAGAGTTGCCAATGGATGCAAAGAAAATTCGTGAAAAAGTTTTTGTTTTAGAACAAGGTTTTGAAAATGAATTTGATGATATAGATAATATTGCTTATCATTTGGTTGTTTTCTATCAAGAACAACCAGTTGGAACAGCACGTATGTTTGATGAAAATGGACAAATGATGTTAGGCAGAATTGCAGTGTTAAAAGAATATAGACATCTTCATATTGGTAGTCAAATTTTACAATTATTAGAAAACAAAGCAAGGGAACTAGGATATCATGAGGTTGTTTTATCAGCACAAGTGAGAGTAAAATCTTTTTATGAAAAGAATGGTTATGTTTGTTTTGGTGAGCAGTATTTAGATGAATATTGTCCACATATTCATATGAAAAAAATAATTTAATGCCACTTCGTTAGAAGTGGTTTTTAAATGAAAAAGACAACCGAAGTTGTCTTACTTGTTTAATGATTTTCTGATTTGAATAATCATTGTAGGAATAAAAGCGAATCCATAAATACATAATAATTGAGTTATTGAAATTTGTTGTACCATGAAGATATTGTGTAATGCTGGAACAAATAAAATACAATGTAACAAAGCAAAACCAATTAAGAATGCATAAATGCTTGACTTGTTTGAAAATAAACCAATTTTTAATAAAGGTTGATGACTGCGACAGTTAAATCCGTGTAACAAACGAGCTAAACAGATTGTTGCAAAAGCCATTGTAGAAGCTGTTAAAGGATCACCTTTTAATCCCATAAGATATGCACACATTGTAGAAATTCCAATGACAGTACCTTCAAAACCAATTTGCAATAATGTATCTTTATTTAAAATAGAATCATTAGCTTGTCTAGGTTTTTCTTTTAAAACATCATTACGCCCTTTTTCCATACCAATTGCAATTGCAGGTAAAGAGTCAGTAATCAAATTCATAAATAATAAATGAACTGGAAAGAAAGGCGTTGGTAATAAGAATAAAGAAGCTGTTAATACACATAAAATGCCAGCAAAGTTACCAGATAATAAATAGTTAATAGCATTTTTGATATTACGATAAACATTACGTCCAGTAATAATGGCTTTCACAATTGTAGAGAAATTATCGTCTGTTAAAATCATGTTAGCAGCATCTTTAGAAACTTCTGTTCCAGTAATACCCATTGCGACACCGATATCGCTTTGTTTTAAAGCGGGTGCATCATTGACACCATCACCTGTCATAGCTACGATTTCTCCACGTTTTTGCCATGCTTTGACAATACGAATTTTATGTTCAGGAGCTACTCTGGCATAAACACTAATATGAGCTAGTTTTTCATCAAGTTCTTCTTCACTCATACGTTCTAGTT
Organism: uncultured Erysipelotrichaceae bacterium; assembly: GCA_937917505.1. Lineage (GTDB taxonomy): Bacteria > Bacillota_I > Bacilli_A > Erysipelotrichales > Coprobacillaceae > CALDMQ01. The sequence continues at coordinate 7,031 of CALDMQ010000085.1, forward strand.
CTTGACCTTCAATAGCTAATTCACCATCGTGATAAATTCCAATTTTTTTAGCGATACTTTTTGCTGTCACAACATGATCACCAGTAATCATAATAGGTTTAATACCCGCCATTTGACATTTTGCAACAGCATCAGCACTTTCTTCGCGTGGTGGATCCATCAAAGAAACAAGCCCAATAAATGTTAATTCAGCTTCATCTTCAAAAGAAACGTGATCTTGTTTGAAATCTTTATATGCAAAACCTAAAACACGTAATCCATCTTCAGCGTATTTTTGATTCATTTGTTGGATAGCTGAGATATGATTTTGTGAAAGGATTTCTTTTCTTCCGTTGATTAAGATTGTATGACATTTTTTTAGGATAACATCAGGTGCACCTTTGGTATATAAATGATTATATGAAGTGACACTCATTAATTTACGATCAGAATCAAATGGTAGTTCTTCGCGACGAACTGCAGTATTTTGGAATTCTTGGTCAGTTTTTGTATATTCATGGACCAAATCAATTAAAGCAAGTTCAGTTGGATCACCAATTCTTTGTTCATCATTGATAACTGCATTATTACAAAGTAAACACGCTTTTAATAAAACATTGTGATCGTGAAGTTTTGACTGGAGATCTGTGATATTCATAACTTCATTATAGAAATAAATGCTTTGAGGGGTCATTTTGTTTTGTGTTAAAGTTCCAGTTTTATCACTACAAATAACAGATACACAACCTAAACTTTCAACTGAATTTAAGTTTTTAATAATAGCATTTTCTTTAACCATTCTTTGTGTACTCATTGATAAAACAATTGTGACAATAGAACTTAATGCTTCTGGGATTGCTGCAACAGCTAAAGCAACTGCAATCATCAAAGCATCTAATAATGGTTCTTTAGCAAGGAATAAATTAAGTCCTAAGACAATTAAACAAATGATCATAATAACAAGTGAAAGTTTTCCACTAAATTCATCTAAACTTTTTTGTAAAGGTGTTTTACGATCACTAGCTTCATTAAGCATTGTAGCGATTTTACCAATTTCAGTATTCATACCAATACTTGTGACAACATATTGACCAACACCATTAGTGACTAAGGTTCCTGAAAAGACCATATTTTTTTGGTCACCAATAATAACATCCTGTGTAATCATATCTGTGTTCTTTTCAACACTTTCAACTTCACCCGTTAAGGCACTTTCGTTGATTTGAAGATGTGTACTAGAAATAACACGTCCATCGCCACTAATGACATCACCGGCTTCTACTTGGACAATGTCACCGATTGTGAGTTCATCAGAGTTGATTTCAATTAATTGTTTGTCTCTTAGAACTTTGACTTTAGGAATAGATAATTTTTTTAAACTTTCTAGCGATTTTCTTGCTTTTAAAGTTTGGACAGTACCAAGTATTGCATTGATAATAATGACAAGAATAATGACAAGTGAACTTTCAAATTGCCCACTGATTCCTGAAATAATTGCCGCAATAATTAAAATAATAACAAGTAAATCTTGAAATTGTTTAAGGAAGATCATCAAAGGTGATTCTTTTTTCTTTTCGTCTAAAACATTATAACCATACTTTTCTTGACGCTTTTGAATATCATCTGAGCTTAATCCTTCCATTGAACTTTGACATTCTTTTAAAACTGTTGGAATATTTTTTTGATAATACATATATATCTCCTTTCTTTTATCTTTAGAGAACAAAAAAAGACAAGTTCGCTAAAGATTTTATCTTTAACGAGTCTTGTCTTTAAGATGGACCAGAATAGAAATCTATTCGCGATTGTTGATCACATCACACATATTTGTGAGACTACTCCCTCATTGCCCGTATAATAACATACATTTCAAAGAATGTAAATATGTAACTTATGTACAGATTATGAAAAGAGTTCAAAGATATCTTCCTTTGAAAATGATGAAAGACTTCTTTCGTTGTTTTTAACGAGCATATTTGCTAATTCTTTTTTCTATACTATCTTGCATAATAAGTTTATGTACGAATACATTGTTATTTTGATCAATGTGGTATACTTTGTCATTGATTTGATTTTGATTATATTGGTATTTTTGAAAAAACTATCTTTAATGATGCTCTGATGATTTATTTCTTAAACCAATAAACAGGACCTAATGTATTATATTCTCCGCTAACTACATCAATAGGCATTTTTTTAAGGGAAGAAGGCATCTCATACCACAGTTCATCTTTTTGAAGATAATTTGCCATAGACTGAAAAATCACTTTAGAAACTTGTTTGTCTAAAGACATGGTCAGTTCTCTGTTATCATCATAACCACACCAACTCACAATCGTATAACGTGGGTTATAGCCTGCGCATAAAGAATCATAAGGGCTTGTTCCGCTTTTAGCAGCAAAGGTTGTTTTGGTAGGATAGGAAGACATTGTGGCAGTGGCATATGTTGAATATCTTTTATCAAAAGGAGAGGTTAAGAGTTGACTGAGAATCATACATGAATCTTTATTGAAGAGTTCTTTGTTTTGTGGCTTATATTCATATAATACACGACCATTAGCGGTTGTGATTTTTTCGATTGTATGAACATCATTATAGATTCCATAATGAGCAAGAGTTGCATAAATGGAAGAGAGTTTATATACATTAGTATTCAGTGTTCCTAAAGCAAGTGATGGGTGTGGAGATATATGTTCAAAACCAAATTGATGTAAAGTGTTTACTAATGCTTGTTCGCCTAAAAACATATGTGTCTTAACTGCATAAATATTGTCACTTACAGAAATGGCTTGAGCAAGGGTGATATCATGGTTTGCATATTTTTGATTGACGTTGGTTGGTACATAAGTTTCACCGTTTTCAAGTTGGAATGTTGTGGGTTCGCTTTTAAATTGAGTTGTTGGCGTAAAGCCGTTTTCTAAAGCAATATAGTAAAGTAAAGGTTTGATTGTTGAAGCAACTTGTCTTTTGGCTTTTGTAGCACGATTGAATTGTGATGATTGATAATCTTTACCACCAATTAAAGCTAAGACTTCTGAAGATTGGCTATCTAAAATAATACTTGAAACTTCTAATTCTCCTCTTTCTTTCATTTGTTTTTGAACAACATCTTCTAATTGCTCTTGTATATCTTTATCTAAAGTTGTTTGAATGTGTAACCCTTGATTGATATAACTTTCTTTATAAAAACCAAGTTTTTTTAATTCGTCAATAACAGTATCTCTATAATAAGGATAGTCTTTTTTTAAACTTGAAGAAGGATTGGAGTTCAGTTTAAAAGGGGTATTTGAAACTTGAGATGCCTTTTCGTGAGTTATATAACCAAGTTCAACTAAACGATTTAAAACGAGTTTTTGTCTTTTTTTGGCAGAGTCTTTGTTTTTAAAAGGGGAATAATAACTAGGACCGTTAATAACACCAGCAAGCATAGAAGATTCATTTAAATCTAGATCTTTAGGTGATTTATTGAAATAATAAAGCGAAGCATTTTCAATGCCATAAATTCCATGTCCAAAGTAAACAGTGTTGATATAACCTTCTAATAATGTATTTTTATCATAGTGAGTTTCTAAACGTGTTGTGAGATATGCTTCTGTCATCTTTCTTTTCCAACTTTTTTCATTTGTTAAAAAGAGTAATCGTGCATATTGTTGGGTAATAGTACTCGCACCTTCACTTTTTGTACCACTTGTGAAATTTGCTTTGATAGCACGCATAATACCTATAGGATCAAATCCACGATGTTTAAAAAAACGATGATCTTCAATAGCGATTATACTGGCAAGAAAATCTTTAGAAACATCAATAAGTGGAACATCGTTGCTTTGTTTATTAGATTGATAGAAAAGATTCTGCTTATTATCGTACATTTGAATTGAATGACCTTGTCCTAAGTCAGGAGCAGGCATAAGATAGCTGACACTATAAATAGAAATTACACATACAAAACCACAAATAAATAGACGTCTGATCCATTTGACTATTGTTTTCAAAATCATCACCTCTACTTATATTTTCCCTCAAATATGTTATAATATTCACTGGTGATGAAAATGTATGAAAGAATGATAAGATATAAAGCTGTTTTTTTACAAGATGGTCAAAAGGAAGTTGTTGAGTATAAAGAAAAAGGTATGTATGAAGATAGTGATAAAAAACATATTTCTTTTGATACACAAGGAAAGAAGATTGACATTACATATGATGAAAAAAGAATCACGTTAAAACAAGGTAATTCTTTGCTTAGAATGCATCGTGATAAAGAGATATGGAATGATTATTTATTACCATATGGAAGTGTGCGATTAAAGACAAAAGTTCTCATGTATAGTGCAAGTCATGATGCTTTTAAATTGAAGTATGAATTGTATGATTTTAAGGGATTGTTAATGAGTGTTTATATTTTAATCACAATGATATAAAAGACAAAGAAAAATGTTGACTATATCAATAAATATGATATTGTATTAAAGGTATATTGTTTGAATAAAAAGGAGGATATTATGGCTGTTAATAAAATAGAAATTTCTTTAAAAGAAGTTTTAAAAAAGGCAATCATTGATTTAGGTTATGTTGATGATTATGCAATAGATAATATCGTCATTGAAATTCCAAAAGACAAGTCTCATGGAGATTATTCTAGTAATATTGCAATGCAATTAACTAAGGTATTAAAGAGAAATCCTCGTGAGATTGCTCAAGGGATTATTGAAACTCTTGATAAAGATGCAGGAAATATTGATCATGTAGAAATTGCTGGTCCAGGATTTATCAATTTGTTTTTAAAGAAAGATGCAATGACGTCTATTATTAAAGAAGTCTTAGATGAAAAAGATAATTATGGAAAGACTGATCATGGACAAGGGGTTAAGTATAATATTGAGTTCGTATCTGCGAATCCAACTGGAGATTTGCATCTAGGACATGCGAAAGGTGCGGCTGTTGGTGATAGTATTTGTCGCATTATGAGTGCTGCTGGATATGATGTTACAAGAGAGTATTATATCAATGATGCAGGGAACCAAATTACAAACTTAGCTTTATCTTTATATGCTAGATATTTACAAGCGTTAGGATATGAAAAAGAATTACCTGAAGATGGTTATCATGGTAAGGATATTATTGAGATTGCTAAACGTATTCAAGAAGAAGAAGGAGATTGTTTTGTTAATATTGATGAAAAAGAAGCGATTTCTTATTTTAGAAATATTGGAACAAAACATGAATTAGAAAAAATTCAAGATATTTTAAAAGAATATCGTGTGTCTTTTGATGTTTGGTTTAGTGAAACTTCTTTGTATGAAAATAATAAGATTGTACCAACAATTGAAAAATTAAAAGAAAAAGGTTATACATATGAATCAGAGGGAGCTTTATGGTTTAAGTCAACTGAGTTTGGTGATGATAAGGATAGAGTTTTAGTGAAATCTGATGGAAGTTATACATATTTAACACCTGATATTGCATATCATATGAATAAATTAGATAGAGGATATCAATATCTTGTAGATTTATTAGGTGCAGATCATCATGGTTATATCAATCGTATGAAAGCAGCTATTCAAGCTTTAGGATACAATGCGGATCAATTAAATATTGATATTATGCAAATGGTACGTATGGTTGAAAATGGTGAAGTCGTGAAAATGAGTAAACGTACAGGAAATGCAGTCACAATTAAGGATTTGATTGAAGATATTGGTGTTGATGCAGCACGTTATTTCTTTGTGTCTAAAGCAGCAAGTTCTCCATTTGATTTTGATTTAGGTTTAGCAAAATCGAAATCTAATGAAAACCCTGTTTACTATGCACAATATGCTCATGCAAGAATGTGTTCAATCCTTGTTCAAGCTAAGAATGCAGGTATTGATGTAACTGATCATTATGAACTTTTAACACATGATAAAGAAATTGAACTTGTAAAACATATTAATGAGTTTAGAAATGAAATTATCGAAAGTGCCAAGTTAAGAGCACCTCATAAGATTGCGAATTATATTCAAAGACTTGCTCAATTATTCCATTCGTTCTATAATGATTGTTATGTTATTGATGATAATAACAAGGAATTATCTGCACAAAGATTATCACTTGTTGTGGCTAGTCAAATAACATTGAAGAATGCCTTAAATTTAATTGGTGTAGAAGCACCTGAAAAGATGTAGGAGGATATTATGATAGATTATAAACAAAGTTCTATGGTAGATGTTGCATTTGATTTAATGAAGAAGAAAAAAAAACCAGTTGATTTTTATAAATTGTGGCAAGAAGTTTCTGAAATTAAAGGTTTTAATGAAGAAGAAAAAGAAGAAAATGAATCTTTATTTTATACAAATATTACTTTAGATGGAAGAATGATTACTGTAGGCGAAAATCATTGGGATCTAAGAAGTCGTCATAAGTTTAGTGAAGTTCATATTGATATGAATGATATCTATAATGATGAAGAAACTGAAGTTGACGAAGAAGATGTTGATGATGGTTTAGTTGAAGATGATTATAATTAATATAAAAAGGACTATTGGTTGTGTAATCAATGGTCTTTTTTGTTTTAATTGGGTATATTATAAGATGAGAGAAAAATTGTTTATTTAATTTAATTCTTATGTATTTTAATAGTGAAAATGTTAAAAGTAAATGAAATATAGATTATATACAAAACTATTTCTCTTAAAAATATTAATGAATAATATAAATAAAGGTTAGGTTTAGTATCTAAAAAAAAGTAAAGAACGGGGATTTGAGTGCTATTTAAATATATTTAAATGGGGATTTGCGTATTTTTGGTGTTTACTTGAACGGGGATTCAAGATATAATAGA
>CALDMQ010000086.1 GCA_937917505.1 uncultured Erysipelotrichaceae bacterium
AACACATATCAAGAAGTACAAAACTCTTTAAATATTTTAGCTATGGTTATAGATGAGTATTTAAGTCAATGAGACAATTTTTTATAGATATGTGTTTAGTATTCTTGATTTTATGTGTAATCAATTTCACTTTTGGAAATCATCAAGTATCATCTTTATTGTTTGATCGTTCCATTGAACAATTTGAAGATAATGTATCAAGTACACATTATTCTTATGTGACTTTACAAGATACAAATGATAATCAGATTGGTTTATGGTTAGAAAAAGTTAGTCAAAGTTGTGTGAAGATTATAGAATATATTGCACTTGTTTTCTCTAATTTTGTTAGTATGATTATGTGCGTTGTGGTATACTATTAGAGAAAGTGAGTGAGAATATGAAAGAAAGAATTGTATTTATGGGAACAGCATCTTTTTCTTTAGCAGTTTTAAAGATGTTAATTGATGAACACTATGATATTGTTGGGGTTGTCACTCAACCAGATCGCTATGTGGGCAGAAAAAAAGTATTAACAATGCCTGATGTGAAAGTAGAAGCATTGAAATATGATATACCTGTTCTTCAACCACAAAGAATTAAAGGAGATTATCAAGATGTATTAGCACTTGAACCTGATTTAATTATCACAGCTGCTTATGGACAAATTATTCCTCAAGCATTACTAGAAAAACCAAGACTTGGTTGTGTGAATGTACATGCTTCATTACTTCCTAAGTATCGTGGAGGAGCTCCTGTTCATCAAGCAATTATTGATGGTGAAGAAAAAACTGGGGTAACAATTATGTATATGGTGCAAAAGATGGATGCTGGAAATATAATTTCTCAAAAAGAAACACCTATTTTAGAGGATGATAATGTTGGTATTTTATATGATCGTTTAAGTGTAATTGGTGCTGAGTTGTTAAAAGAAACACTTCCATCTATTATTAATGGTACTAATGATAGTATTTAACAAGACGAAAGTCAGGTAACATATGCGAGAACAATATCTAGAGAAGATGAACGTATTGATTGGAATTCATCTGCTAATCAAGTTTATAATAAAGTACGTGGTATGAATCCATGGCCTGGTAGTTATACAACATATTTGGGAAAAACTATGAAAATTTGGGGTGGACAAGTTCATTGTTGTGAAAATGCTATGAAGCATCATGCCCATCAAGACAGTGGAACTATTGTGAAAGTGTTTAAAGATGCTATTGGGGTGAAAGTTAATGATGGTATTTTCTTGATTACCGAACTTCAATTAGAAGGGAAGAAAAGAATGTCTGTAAAAGATTATTTAAATGGGCATAATATTTTTGAAATTGATACAAAGTTTGAGTAAAACTTTGTATTTTTTGATATAATCTTAATAGAGGTGTGCTTATAGATAATAAAAATTAAAAATCATCATTAGAAAATATAAGAGATTATATGCATAACCCACTATTTAAAAAAAATATGTAGGATATAGAAGAATGAGCACGTGTTCGCTATCAAATTGTAGTCATTGTTCATAGGAATCAAGCTGGAATAAAAAAGTTATATGTAGCGCATAATTTATTTTTTGATTGGGTGTTTTTGAGTGATGGTTGTCGTAAGTTAAAAAGAAACTGTTGAAAATTATTTGACACAGGCAATCTCATAACAAGGCAGATTTATTATGAAACAAAAGAAGGTTATGGACAAAGTTGGTTGATGATTGATTGAAATGAGGTGTAGACAATGAGAATGGTTGATTTAATTGAAAAGAAAAAAGATGGATTGATTCATACTGAAGAAGAAATTCATTTTATTATTGATGGATATGTTCATGAACGTATACCAGATTATCAAATGAGTGCATGGTTAATGGCTGTTTGTTTTCAAGGTCTTAATAAGCATGAAACAGCAATTCTTACTAAAGAAATGATGTATAGTGGTGATATTTTAGATTTAAGTGCTATTGATGGCGTGAAGGTTGATAAACATAGTACAGGTGGTGTAGGTGACAAAACATCTCTTGTTTTAGGACCGATGGTTGCGGCTTGTGGGGCTTATGTTGCGAAAATGAGTGGTCGAGGACTTGGGCACACTGGTGGAACTTTGGATAAGTTAGAAGCTATACCAGGATTTGATATTCATTTATCACAAGAGGAATTTATTAAACAAGTCAATGATTGTCATTTTTCTATTATTGGACAAAGTGAGCATCTTGTTCCAGCAGATCAAAAAATCTATGCTTTACGAGATGTTACAGGCACAGTTGCGTGTATTCCACTAATTGCTTCATCTATTATGTCTAAAAAGTTAGCTGCTGATACAGATGCTATTTTATTAGATGTGAAATATGGTGATGGTGCTTTTATGAAAACTAAGGAAGATGCGAAGAAGTTGGCACAAACAATGGTAGAAATAGGGAAGTCGTTAGGAAAGGATACTAGAGCAGCTATTTCGAATATGTCACAACCATTAGGTTATGCAATTGGAAATAGTTTAGAAGTGAAAGAAGCTGTTGAAACATTAAAAGGGAATGGTCCAAAAGACTTATTAGATCTTTGTTTACAATCGGGTGAACAAATGTTAATGCAAGCTCATATAGCAAGTGATAAATTAGAAGCAAGAAAGATGTTGGAAGATGTTATTATAAATCGCCAAGCTTTACATGTTTTGAGAGATATGGTGAAATCTCAAAAAGGAGATAGTGCATTTATTGAACATCCTGAGTTATTTGAAAGTGTATTCAATAAAAAGTGGTTATGTTCAAGATTTAAAGGCAAAGACTTTAGGTGTAGTGAGTATGAAACTAGGTGGTGGTCGTCAAATGAAAGATGATACTATTGATTATAGTGTAGGACTTGTTTTGTATAAGAAAATAGGAGATTATGTAAAACAAGGTGAACCTTTATTAGAAGTTCATACAAATCATGGATTATCACAGGAGTTAATAGATGAAATTTTAAGTGCTTATTCTTTAAGTGATACATTTGTGAAGAAACCACAATTG
>CALDMQ010000087.1 GCA_937917505.1 uncultured Erysipelotrichaceae bacterium
TGGTAAAACTATTACATTTAAATTAAATCCTGATGCTAAATGGCAAGATGGATCTCAAGTTAAAGCAAGTGAATTTGAATATGCTTGGGACTTAATGTTTAATCAAACTACTGGTTCTCAATATGCTTCAACTTGGGCACCATTAATTGAAGGTGCTAGTGAAATTTTAGCAGCTAAAACAGATGCTGCTAGAGAAAAAGCAATGGCTAAAAAAGGTTATAAAGCAAATGATGAAGAAGGTACATTCACAGTAAAAATTACTGAACCTTATCCTTATTTCGTAACATTAATGGCTTTCTATAGCTTTGCTCCAATTAATAAAGCTGCATTTGAAGCTTGTGGAAAAGATTTAAGTGAACGTGTAAAAAAATATGGTACAGATCCAGATAAATTCTTAGGAAATGGTCCATTTGTATTAAAAGAATGGAAACATGATGATTCAATTAAAGTTGTTAAAAACGATAAATATTGGAATGCTAAAGAAATCAAATTAAATGATATTACATTTAGAATGCTTACTGATACAAATACATTATTAAATGAATTTGAAAGTGGTAATATTGATATGATTGGTCTAACTGGTGAACAAAAAACTAGATTAGAAGAAAATGGAAATAAAAATATTAAAACATTTGCTGATGGTGGTACTTGGTACTTATTATTCAATACAAAAGTAAAACCGTTTAACAATGCAAAAGTTCGTAAAGCATTAACATTAGGTGTTGATGTTGATGGATTCATTAAAGAAATTAGAAAAGATGATTCGAAGACAGCACCTACATTTACAGCTCCAAGTGTATACAATGGGGAATTTACTAAATCATTAGGTAACTTATATTCTGCAAGAAAAGATTATGCCAAAGCTAAAGCTCTTCTTGAAGAAGGATTAAAAGAAGAAGGAATGAAAATTTCTGATTTAACAGTTCATTTAGTTGGTGATGAAGGTGATGATGCATTAAAGAACTATGCATTCTTACAAGAAGAATGGCAAAAGAACTTAGGTGTAGAAACTAAAATTGACCAAGTTACATTTAAATCAAGAGTTGATAAAATGTCTAAAGGCGACTTTAGTGTAGTATTTGCTGGTTGGTCTGCAGACTACGATGACCCTATGAGTTATCTTGAAATTGTTAAGAGTGACAACGGAAATAACAATGGAAAATATAACAATCCTAAATTTGATGAATTATTAAATAAAGCAAATAAAGAGCTTGATTCAAATAAACGTCAAAAATTATTACAAGATGCAGAAAAATTGATTGCTGAAGAATGTCCAATTGGTGTATTATATCATAGATATACAACATACGTAACTAGCGACAAATTAGTAGGTGAACAAAGAACTGCATACAAGAACATGGACTTCAGATTTGCTGATGTAAAATAAGTTAATCGCAAATATTATACATGGGGCTATGACTTAGTCCCATGTATTATGTTTTAGTAAGTTAAAGGAAAGTGAGTGAGAAAATGTCAAAGAGTACATTAAAGTATATTTTAAAGCGTATTGGATATGCTTTATTAACAATTCTTGTGCTCGTAATCATTACTTTCATCATGATGCATATTGCACCAGGGAATCCATTTTCAACTGGTAAAGCAATTAGTGATGAAGCAATGGCTGCTCTTGAAGCACAATACGGTTTAGATAAACCAATGATTATACAGATTTTGATTTATATTAAAAATGCCTTTATGGGTAATTTTGGTGAATCAATTAAGTATGGTAGAGAAGTTTCTGCAATTATTGCAGATTCATTCCCATTTTCATTTGAATTAGGGATGAGATCTCTAATTATTGCAGTTTTTGGAGGTATTGGTATTGGTTCTTTAGCTGCAGTTCGTCGTGGTAAAGCTAGTGATACAATCGCAATGGGTGTTGCTGTATTTGGTGTATCGGTACCAAGTTTTATAGTTGCAGCTTTATTGCAATATTTTTTATCATTGAAACTTGGACAAGCATTGGGAACACAATTATTCCCAATTACAGGATGGACAACAGAAGCATCAAAAATTTTACCAGCGATTGCTTTGGCTTTAGGTCCTCTAGCACAAATTTCACGTTTAATGCGTACAAGTATGCTAGATGTTTTAAATTCTGATTATATTAAAACTGCAAAAGCAAAAGGATTATCTCAAGGAATGATTATTTGGCGTCATGCATTAAGAAATGCTTGTATGCCTGTATTAACTGTTTTAGGTCCAATTGCAGCATCTATCTTAACTGGTGGATTTGTTGTTGAACAAGTTTTCTCTATTCCAGGTATGGGTAGATATTTTGTAAATTCTATTAAAGATATGGATTATTATATGATTAGTGGTACAACAATTTTCTATGGAGCATTTTTAATTTTGGCTGTGTTAATTGTCGATGTTTTATATGGGGTTGTAGATCCACGTGTTAATTTAGCTGGTTCAAAGGAGTAGTGTCATGGAAGTAAACAAAAATGAAAAAGAACTTGATCCAACTTTATCTATAAATGATAGTATTGATTCTTCAGAGTTTGAATGGATTGGTCAAGATTTAGATAAAATGCAAGACATTGGGCGTCCAAGTATCAGCTACTGGCAAGATGCATTTGGACGATTAAAGAAAGATAAAGCAGCAATTATCTTTATATCTATTTTAGCAATTATTACTGTTTGTGCTATTATTATCCCTATGATCTATCCATATGGATATGCTGATCAACATAGACAGCATATTAATGCTGCTATGTTCTTTAGTGATGGGACTTGTTTCCATGTTTTTGGGACTGATGGTATGGGACGTGATATGTTTGTACGTATTTGGGAAGGTGCAAGAATTTCATTAGGAATTGCATTTGTTTCTGTACTTGTAAATGGATTAATCGGTGTTATTTATGGGGGTATTTCTGGTTATTTTGGTGGTCGTATCGATGATATTATGATGCGTATTGTTGAAATTGTTAATGGAATACCATACTTATTGGTTGTTATATTATTAATGACAGTTATGGATCGTGGTATGACGACTATTATTATCGCATTAGTTGC
>CALDMQ010000088.1 GCA_937917505.1 uncultured Erysipelotrichaceae bacterium
TTGCTGTTATTAACAATACTACAGAATCTTTAACTACTGATTTATATGTTCATGGTGATAAAGTAGAAACATTAAACTTAGAACCAATGGAATTACGTTGGGTTAAAATCTAAAGGAGGGGAGTTTATGAATAAACCAGTTCTTGTCATTATGGCGGCTGGTATGGGAAGTCGTTATGGTGGTTTAAAACAAATTGATCCTGTTGATCAAGATGGGCATATAATTATTGACTTTTCTCTCTACGATGCTAAACGTGCAGGATTTGATACAGTTGTTTTTGTCATTAAAAAAGAAAATGAAAAAGATTTTAAAGAAGCGATTGGAAATCGTATGGAAAAAATGATGAATGTTCACTATGTTTTCCAAGAATTAGATGATTTACCTCAAGGATATAGTGTTCCTAGTGACCGTGTAAAACCATGGGGAACAGCACATGCAATATATTGTTGTCGTGAATTCATCAATGGTCCATTTGCAGTTATTAATGCAGATGATTATTATGGTGTTGATTCTTTTAAGATTATTTATGATTATTTATCTACACATAGTGATGATGAATTATATCGTATGGCTATGGTTGGATTCTGTATTGAAAATACGTTAACTGAAAATGGAACGGTCGCAAGAGGTGTGTGTGAAGTTGATTCTCAAAACTTCTTAATAAATATTACTGAACGTACAGCGATTAAAAAAACAGATGATGGTGCGGCTTACGAAGAAAACGACCAATGGATTCCTCTAAAAAAAGGAACAACAGTTTCTATGAATCTATGGGGATTTAGTCGAAAATTTATTGATGAAACTGGAAAAGGATTTGAAAATTTCTTAAATCAAGGTTTAAAAGAAAATCCTTTGAAATGTGAATACTTTATTCCAAGTGTTGTGAGTCGTTTGCTAGATGAGAAAAAAGCAACTGTTGAAGTTTTAACGACACCGGCGAAATGGTATGGTGTGACTTATAAAGAAGATAAGCCAGTTGTTGTGAAAGCAATTCAAGATATGAAAGATCAAGGAATTTATCCACAAAAGTTATGGGGTGACGGACATGAATAATAAAGAATTATTAAGAGAAGTGGTTGGGAATTTTGATTTTACAGGAACTCTTTTAAAGGTTGAACCTTATGGTAGTGGACATATTAATGATACTTATTTATTAGAGTATAAGATTAAGCACATGGGTGTTGTTCCTATTATTTTACAACGTATGAATACAAATATATTCAAAGAACCAGAACAATTAATGGAAAATATCTTAAATGTTACGGTTTTTCTAAGAGGAAAAATCATTCAAAATGGTGGTAATCCAGAAAGGGAAACATTAACTGTAATTTTGAATAAACAAGGGAAACCGTATTATCGTGATAGTCAAGGGAATTATTGGAGAGCTTATCATTTTATTACTGGAACAACAGGATATGATGAAGTGCAATCTGATGAAGATTTTTATCAAAGTGCTTTAGCATTTGGAAAGTTCCAAAGTTTATTGGCTGATTTCCCTGCTGAAACATTACATGAAACAATTGCTGATTTCCATAATACAAAAGCAAGATTTGCAGTTTTTAAAATGGCTGTAGAAGACGATGTTATGGGACGTGCTAAAGATGTTCAAGATGAAATTAACTTTGTTTTACAAAGGGAAGATGTTGCAAATATCTTAACAGATATGCAAGCATCAGGTGAATTACCACTTCGTGTTACTCATAATGATACAAAGTTAAACAATGTCCTTATTGATGATAAAACGCATCAAGGAATTTGTGTTATTGACTTGGATACTGTTATGCCAGGTTTAGCAATTAATGATTATGGTGATTCTATTCGTTTTGGAGCAAGCACAGGCGCAGAAGATGAAAAGGATTTATCAAAAATTGAATGTAGTATGCATTTGATGGATGTGTATACAAAAGGTTTTATTGAAGGTTGCAATGGAAGACTGACTTCTGCAGAAATTAAAGCTTTACCGATTGGAGCGAAGGTAATGACTTTTGAATGTGGAATGCGTTTCCTTACTGATTACCTTCAAGGAGATACTTATTTCAAAACAAAATATCCAACTCACAACTTAGATCGATGTCGTACACAATTTAAATTAGTTGCGGATATGGAAAAAAAATGGGATACAATGAATGAGATTGTAGCCAAATATAATCATTAAAAAAATAGTCTAAGAGTTT
>CALDMQ010000089.1 GCA_937917505.1 uncultured Erysipelotrichaceae bacterium
CATCTACACCTAAAATAACTTTATTTCCTACTTGACTAGCTATTGTAAAGAAAACATCATTAGGATATTGACGATGTGTTTCGTATCCTAATAAATTAAACTCCAACGGAATATCAAGTTCTTTTGCACACTGACATAAACGTGTCATTTCTTGTTTATAATATGGATCATCTGTTGGGTAATGTGCTAAATCCGGATGTGCTAAATAACTATACAAACCTGTTTTCAATCCTTCTATTGTATTTTCTACATATTTATGAAATTGTTGTTTTGTCAGTGGTCTACCAAAATAAATACCTGTTTCATCTGTTTCATCAAAATGATTACCTAAAATAATATAATCTAATTGATATTCATTTATTATATCTTTTAACCAATCCATATATTGAGGAAAATATTCGCACTCAAGTCCAATTTTAATAGAAATATGATCTTTATATTTTTCCCTTAACTCTCGTAATGTTTTCACATACCCCTCTAATTTATCTTCTTCCATTCTCATTGAAGAATGAAATCCTGAACTATACCTCCATGGTGTATGATCACTAAAGCCTAATTCAGTATATCCAGCTTTTATTGCTGCTTGAATATAATCTTCTTCTTGATCTATTGCATGATAACAACGCATTGTATGTGTATGATAATTTTTCATAATCATTCATCCCCTTAAATATATCATTATATTTTTCATTATTATAATTCTATCTATTCTTTTTGACAATTGCTTTTTTATTAAAGATAACTATGTATCATATAAACAGATATTCCTATTAATGATATTTTAAAAACTTCCTACCCAATCGAGTAGGAAGTTTCTTTTATTCACCAATAATATCCATCATAGCTTTATGGAATACTTCTGTTTTACTTGCTGCATCATCAGCATCTAATCCCTTAATTGAGAAATAGAATTTACATTTTGGTTCTGTACCACTAGGTCTAGCAGCAATCCAAGAACCATCTTCTAAATAATATTTTAAAACATTAGATTTTGGTAAATCAATTGGTGTTTCTTGATTGTTTTCATAGCGTATACTTGTCCCGTAATCTTCTACAGCAACTACCTTCACTCCACCAATTTCAGCAGGTGCATCTTTTCTTAAATTATCCATAATTTCCTTAATTCTTGCAGCACCACTTGCACCAGCTTTAGATAAAGCAATTTGAGTTTCTTTAAAAGTACCATGTTTTGCATACAATTCATTTAAAACATCAATTAAATCTTTACCTTGTTTCTTATAATAATTACCAGCTTCAGCAGCAGTTAATACAGCTTGAACAGCATCTTTATCTCTTACAAAATCTTTAATCACACAACCATAAGATTCTTCATAACCAAAGACAAATTGTTTTTCTCCTGTTTTTTCATATTTACGAATCTTATCACCAATAAACTTAAATCCAGTCAATGTCTTTTCAACATCAACACCATAACTTTTAGCAACTAATTCACCTAAATCAGAAGTAACAATTGTATTATACATAACCGCATTATCAGGTAAAGTTCCTTTTTCTTTTAACTGACTTAAAATATATTCTAAGTAAACAGCAGCAGATTGATTACCACTCATTAAAACATATTCTCCATCATGTTTAGCAACAACACCTAATCTATCCCCATCAGGATCTGTAATAACAACAATATCCGCATCTACTTCTTTGGCTTTCTTAATTGCTAATTCATATGCTAAGTCAACCTCAGGATTAGGAGATTTTGTATTTGTATAATCTGGATCAGGAGCACATTGTGCCAATACTGGAACGACATCATATCCTAAACGCCCCAAACAAGTTCTTACTGGAATATTAGCAGTCCCATGTTGTGGTGAGAATACCATCTTAAATTCACTCTTATCCATACCAGGATTAATTTCAATGCCCATAACTTCTTTATAGTATGCTTCATCAACTTCTTCACCAATCCATGTCATATATGGATATGCTTCTTCATCACTACATACTTCAATACCAAGTTCATCTTCAACTTCATTGACATACTTAACAACCATATCTCCCCATTCAGGAATCAATTGACAACCAGTATCATCATAAACCTTATACCCATTATATTCCTTTGGATTATGAGATGCCGTAATCATAATACCTCCTGCACATTGCAAGTATCTAACTGCAAAAGATAATTCAGGAGTTGGTCTTAAACTTTCAAAAATATAAGATTTGATTCCAAAAGTCGCTAAAACCTTTGCACTTTCGATTGCAAATTGATATCATAGCCAATTGCAATACCTCTTTCCTTAGCATTTTCTAATCCCAATACATATTTAGAAAAACCAACATTTGCCTTTCTAATCGTATAGATGTTCATTCTATTTGTTCCTGCTCCTAAAATCCCTCTCATACCAGCAGTTCCAAATTCAACATTAGTATAGAATGCATCTTCCTTTTCTTTTTCAGTCATTGATGCCAATTCTGTTTTTGTTGCAGCATCTACATGAGGATGGTTTAACCATCTTTCATAATTTGTTTGATAATCCATCATTTATTCACCTCTAACTAAATTATAGCAAATTCAGAAGTTGAAAACCATAGAAAGATGGCAGAAACAACAATTTTGTAACCCTTTACATTTTCGAAAATAAATTACTTTTATACATAATAATGCTTCCCTCTTTTTGCATGAAAACACATTGCAATCATTATTATCAAACTCATAAAACTCCAAAATACAACAACCAGCACCCTATAAGAAATAACATTTCTACTTACTACAATATAGGGATAAGTAATCTCTCCACTTACAAACCCCGTAAAATATTTATGAAAGTAAATCATATGAGAAGGGATATATGCTCGTATCATATCCCAAATAACAGATGTATCTAAAATAACAATTCCACCTAAAATAACGCCTAACATAATCACAATAATTACAAATTTATTTTTTAAACTATATGATAATCCCAATAACAAAGAAATAATTGTTAAAAAACTCACACTCACTAATATCATACCCAAAACCATAATTTCCTTATAAGTCATAGGTACATATAAAACATTTGACATATTTAAAAAAGTTTGTGCTATATTCATCTGCATAATATCCAAATTCCTTATTGGTAAATAAATCATTGATAACACATAACCTATACCAATAAATATCAACATATACATAAAACTAATATTCAATGTACTCATAATTTTTGCTAGAGTGATTTTATACTTTGTGGACTTCGTTGTATAAATCAATTGTTCTACTCGATATTGCTTTTCTTGTCCAAAACAGTTTGCAAATATGATTACACAAATTAACAAAGGAATAATAAACATCTTTTCTAATGACATCATAAACATATTCATAGATAAAGGACTTTCAAATTCTTCTCTATGTCTATCAAACATTGATTGATAATAGTATTGGAACTGTTTTTACTGTTGATTCTGGAATATGATACATTTTTGAAATTTCTTTAAATGTATAACCCTGAAAATATTTCAAAATAAGAATATCTTGATATTGTGATTTTAAACTATAGATTAATGCTTGAAGTTGTTCCTGTGTAATATGTTTTAACATATTTTCATGCACATCTACTCTTACATCCTTAATAATCTCGTCATTGAATTCTAAATCTTTTTTTTGAGTCTTATAATAAGATAAACAGACACGACTCGCTATTGTATACAAGTAATTCAATGCCTTTCCTTCACTCTTATAGGTTGGTAAAGCACGAATAAAACGAATAAAAACATCTTGAGTTAAATCATAAGCCAAAGAGTCATCTTGTATCTTATGACGAATAAAGGTATATACCTGAGGATAGAGTTCTTCTATAAACACATCTAACGCACGATGATCACCTTTACGTATGCATTTTATATAATATCTTTCGTTCATATGTCCCCTCCTCACCCTTATAACCTCTTTCATCTAAAAAAAGTTTTACATTTTCATTATAAAACAAAAAAAGATGAATCGTAAATTCACCTTCTTAATCAATTTGAGGACGCATAACATCTTTAAATTCAAATTTATCATTATCATACGTGAAATGTAAAATACAACAGTTTGTAAATCCACCATAATCTCTTACAATGCTAGGATCCGTAACTGAGTGTAAAAATGAGAAGCACGCTCCACTATGTGAAACAGCTAATACATTTTGATGGTCCTCTTTATTCATAAACTCTTTAATTGTATGAACAACTCTTGTTTGCGTTTCTTTAAAATATTCACCACCATAATGAGGGAACAATTCATCGTACCCAAAGTTTGAATCAAATTTGGGATTTAAATCCTCACTTTCTCCTTCAAACTCACCAAAATATCTCTCTTTTAATCCCTTTAATCTTTGATAAGGGACTTGATAATTTGTAACAATTTCTAAAGTATCACAACATCTTTCACTTGTAGAACTATAATAATGATCAAAAGGAATATCTTTTAAATATTCTCTTGCTGCTTTAGCTTGTTTAATACCCAATTCTGTTAATGGTGAATCACACCACCCCTGAATCTTTCTTCGTTTATTAAATAACGTTTCTCCATGTCTCATTAAATATAAATGTTTCATTTCTTCCACTCCTTTTTAAGTAACTTTTCGTTTCTTATAATCATATTATAAATAACACTATGCTACTTTTCAACCAAAAATACAATTTTAAGTAACAAATCGTTTCTTGTAAATGTATTTTATGTTATAATGCGCATAAAAGAGGTAACAATGGAAAAACATTTTATAAGAGCAAAAAGCCAAGAAAACAAACAAATTAGAATGAATGAAATCATGAAAGCAACTGAAAATTTATTTTCTACACATACTTATCATGATATCTCACTTACAACGATTGCAAATGAATTAAACATGACAAGAGGTAATCTCTATAAATACGTTCATTCTAAAGAAGAAATCTTCTTACAAATCTATTTAAATAAACAAAAAGAAGTCATTGATACAATGGTTGCTAAACTTCAAGAAATCTCAAATCTCTCAACAACATCTTTAGCTCATACAATGACAGATATCTTAGAAACAAGATTAGATTATATTCAATATCATCAAATTCTTAATGCGATTATTGAAACAAATGTATCTATTGAAAAACTTGCAGACTTTAAAATTCAAACTTTTCATGGCAATGCCCCTTTATATCAAATCATAAAAGAGACATGTCATCTTGATACTTTAGAACAAGCTACTCATTTATATTTGACAATTTTATATCATTGTTGTTATTTGTACGATCGTGTTGCATATCACGATACATACACTCAAGCAATGAAACTTGTTAACCTTCCAATTATACCAATAGATTTTAATCAATCTCTTTATCAATTTATTATAATGTGTTTATCACATTACTATGAGTAATGAAAAGAAGCATATACCCCTTTGAAATGAAGGTATATACTTTTTATTTTATAAACACATCTTATAAATATTCAAACAGTCTTCTTGTGTTAATGGTCTATAACCTCTTGATAAAACTTCTCCACCATAACAAGCTTTCACTTTCATTTTATCAAAATATGTATCATCAACACCAATCTCACTTAAAGAAACAGGTAATCCTAAATCATCTTTAATATAACTTTGTAATACTTCAATTGTTTGATAAGCAATTGCTTTTTTATCATCTTGATTTTGAACACCCATGACTTGAACTCCAAATCTTGCAAAATCATCAATAACAGTTTCATCTTTATCTAATAAATACTTCATCCATTTTGGCATTAAGATAGCAAGTCCTAATCCATGTGTTAAATCAAGTGTCGAAGAAAATTGTTCTAATGCATGTAAAGATGGTTGTGTTTGAAATCCTGATGTACAAAAACTATTTAAAGCCCAACTTGCTGCCCAAAGAAGAGTTGCTCTTGCTTCATAATTTTCTGGTTCTTGAATTGCAATAGGTAATTGTATCTTCACTGTTTTTAATACAGTTTCTACAACATTATATTGTAATGGATATTTATCCGCATTCACAAAATAATTCATATCAAATAAATGAGCCATAATATCAAACCCACCACAAGCCGTTTGAAACGCAGGTACTGTAAAGGTATTCACTGGATTTAAGAACGCAGCTTTTGGTCTAATCACATCACCATTAATTCCACTTTTTACACCTAATTCAACATTAGCAATCACACAAGATTTATCCATTTCACTTCCTGTAGAAGCAATGGTAGGAATTGCAATAACCGCAAGTGCATCATTCCACTCTACTTTCTTTTCTACCAAATCCCAAATATTATCACTTTCACTTAAAGCTGTTGCACCAATTGCCTTACAACAATCAATTGTTGAACCGCCACCAATAGCTATAACTGTTTGAATTCCATAATCTTTACAAATTTTAACACCTTTATTCACTGTTGTATGACGTGGATTTGGTTCTACTGCACCAAGTTCAAACACTTGAATATTATGTAATGTTAATTCATTCATCACATCAATATAAAGAGATGAATTTTTTATAAAATCCCCACCATGAGCTATTAAAACTTTATCTCCATATTGAAGGACTTCTTCATGTAAATGTCCTAATTGATTTTTTCCAAAATAAACTTTTGTTGTGTTTTGAAATGTAAAATCGTTCATTATTTTTCTCCTTTATCAAAAATTTTAGAAATTTCTTTTAAATGATTTACAATTGGTAAATGCTGAGGACAAATTCTTTCACATTGCCTACATTCAATACATTCACTTGCTTTCCCATTTGTTTTTGTATGAACACCATAATAATAACCACTATTCCAATCATTAAATTGAACTTTCGCATTATAACAAGCAAATAAATCAGGAATGACTATTTTCTTTGGACAACCTTCTATACAATAACGACAAGCCGTACAAGCAATACCTCCTAAGTCATTTAAAATATCTCTTACTTTATCAATAGCTAGGTATTCTTCATCACTTAAGGGTTGGAAATCTTTCATATAACTGATATTATCCTTTAATTGTTCCATAGTACTCATACCAGATAAAACTTTATAAACGCCCTCTAACGAAGCCGCAAAACGAATCGCATAACTTGCATAACTTCCATGATTAATTTCATCAAACACCTTTTTAGCTTCTTTAGGTAAACGGGCAAGACCTCCACCTTTCACCGGTTCCATGATTAAAACAGATTTTTGATGCTGACGACACACTTCATAAACTGCACGACTTTGAACACTTGCGTTTTCCCAATCTACATAGTTCAATTGAATTTGAACAATTTCTATTTCAGGATGTTCTGTTAAAATCATATCTAAGACATCTGCTGTATCATGAAAAGAGATTCCTACATGCTTCACTTTTCCTTCTGCTTTTAATTCTTGAGCTATTCTATATGCATTACATTTTTCAAAATGTTGATAGATGGCTCTATCTTGGGCATGCATTAAATAATAATCAAAATACTCAACCCCACAAGCTGATAATTGTCGTTGAAAGAGAGGTTTGATGTCTTCTTCTTTTTTAAAGAAATGAACACTTAATTTATTTGTTAAAATATAACTATCTCTTTCATATTTTGATGTTAAACAAGCTCTTAATGCTGGTTCACTTTTTTGACTTACATAGCCATGTGCTGTATCAAAATAGTTAAACCCTTCTTTCATTGAATAATCAACCATACGCTGAAATTCTTCTAAATCAACTTCTTCACCATCCATTGGTAACCTCATACAACCAAAACCCAATTTCTTTTCCATTACATCAAATCCCCTTTCCTAATTCATATGCACTTTTCAAAGCATCTGTATTCTCTATATCATCTTTACTTCCTGTTTGACAGGCAAACACATAATCAACGAATTGATTACCACCTGCCCTTAAACAATGGACATATTTTTGAAAACTGTCTTTCATAATTTGAAAATAACTTTCATCAGGAGCTAATCCTGTAGACAATAAATAAAATCTTTTATCATGAATATATTTTTCTAATGCAAAACTACGATCAATCAATAATTTCATAGATGCATTCCAAGTATAAAAATAAACTGGTGATGCAAAGGCAATAACATCGGACTCATCCATCTTATGATAAATATCTTGCATATCATCTTTTTGAACACATTGCCCTTGATTATGTTGACACATACGACACCCTAAACATGGTTGAATATGTTGATAATGGACATAAATTTTTTCTACTTCGTGATAATTCTTACGAACTCCTTTGATAAAAGCATCACAAAGTCTATCAGTATTCCCTTGTTTTCTAGGACTACTCATGAAAACCAATACTTTTGACATAACATTCACTCCTTTGACACCTTTATTGTATAAAAGAAAAGGAACTGATACAATTTCAATTCCTTATCATCATTATAAGTTTGACTTATTAAATAATGTTCTTAATAACTGTGCAAATTCTTCAATATAATAATTCGTTTTCTTTTTACTCCAACATGCAAAGTAATTTCTACGAATAGGTTTATCATCACGATACAATGGAATACGTTTTATTCCTATTTCAACATCATCTAATTGACCAATTTGGTCAACAGGTAAATACCCTCTATGACTTAACACCATTAAACGTGCTTGTTCTAAAGAATCAGCATATAAAAAGCGATGAGAAATACCTAAAGTCTTTTCATAAAACTCTCTTTCTGATTCTTCTTTTCCTTTAGACACAACTAAAATACAAGACTTTGTATTCAAATCTTCAACCGTTAAAATATCTTTTTGAGCTAATGAATCTTTCACAGATATTTCCACATAACAATCGCTGTGTTTTAATTCATAATTATAATAATCATCATGAAAAGCACGTCTTTGTTCGCTAATTTTAATATCTAGTTGTTGGTCAATCAAATACTCAAACAATTCTTCATGAGTACCACTCATAATAGAAATATTGACTTCAGGATACAATTCTGTAAATTCCACAATGGCTTGATGAAGTTCTTTAGAAGCAAAGTTCTTTGGATAACCCACAGTCATATTTAATTCATGATCTTCTCCACGTCTAATCGTTTCTTCTTTCAATCTTTCCACTTCTTCTAATAAGACTTTCCCATGACGATAAAAGTATTCTCCTGCAGAAGTTAAAGAAAATTGTCTGCCATTTCTCACTAACAAATCAACACCTAATTCTTCTTCTAAAGCTTTGATTTGTTGAGATATAGCAGATTGAGAGATATAACATTGTTCGGCTGCCTCAGTAAAATTATGACAATCTACAACTGTCATAAAATATTTCATCTGTTTCAGTAACATTTTCAACACCTCATAGACATTATATCATGGATTTTGTAGATTTACATTAAGGTTTCAATGGTCCATAGAAATAAGATGCTGTTGCTCCACCATCAATTAAGAAATCAGAACCTGTAATAAATGCTCCTTTATCACTCATTAACAATTCCGCAACATTCGCTACTTCATCTGCAGTCGCTGGTCTTCTTGCCGGACATTTTGCAAACATATTTTTATAAAAATCTCCTCGAGGTCCATTAAATTCATCAATTGCAAGTGGTGTCACAACAATTCCCGGTGAAATGGAATTAATTCTCGCTCCTTTTTCTCCCCAACGTACAGCTTCATACATCACTCTCTTTTCATTACATCTTTTTGCAAGTTGATAAGCATGTAAAGTATCTTTAATATTTTTTACTTGTAAAACTTCTAGTTTCAATAAATCTTCTGGTGGTGTTATGGCAAGTTGTTCATCAATAATCGCCCCAAGTTGTTCCATACGATGTCCTGATTGACTAGAAATCGTTACTCCTACTCCTCCAGATTTGATAACTTTACCCACTTCTTCTAATAAAACAGCAGTTCCATATAAATCTACTTTTAAAATTGTTTCAATAGATGCTTGACTTGGTGAAACACCCGCACCATTAATAAACATACTAATCTCCCCATATGACTTAGCAACTTCAATCATATGAAGAATAGAATCTTTTGATGATAAATCCATATGTATAGACTCAACATCAAATCCTGCATCATTCATAATTTGTGCTA
>CALDMQ010000090.1 GCA_937917505.1 uncultured Erysipelotrichaceae bacterium
GAAACAAATATGAAAGATGCCTTAGATAAAGATCTTGTCTTATTAGAAAAAATTCAATCAAGGGGACAACGTGAAGAAGGACGTGTTGTCAAGGTTTTAAAAAGAGGAAAGTTACGTTATGTTGGTGAAGTCAAAAAAGGGAAACGTGATTATTATGTTGAAACAGATGATAGTAAGTTTCATAAACCAATATTTGTAGATAAAGCTCATACACATGGTGCAATGCCAGGACATAAGGTTATTGTGGAGATTAAGACTTTTAAACCCCAAATCAAAGGGGATATTGTGAAGATTATTGGTCATAAAAATGATCCGGGTATTGATATTTTATCTATTGTTCATGCTCATGATGTGGATATTGAATTTCCACAAGAAGTTTATGATTATATTGAACAAATTCCTGATGAAATTGATCCTAGTGATTTGAATAATCGTGTGGATTTAAGAGATGAAATGATTGTGACTATTGATGGTGATGATGCGAAGGATTTAGATGATGCGATTTCTTTAAGTGTTTTAGATAATGGTCATTATCAATTAGGTGTACATATTGCGGATGTATCTTATTATGTAGAAGAAGGTTCTCCTTTAGATAAAGAAGCAGTGAAACGTGGAACTTCTATTTATTTGGTAGATAGAGTAATTCCTATGTTACCACATAAGTTATCGAATGGGATTTGTTCATTAAATCCAAATGTTGATAGGTATGCAATCAGTTGTGTGATGGAGATTAATCAAGAAGGACAAGTTGTGAATCATGATATATTCCCATCTGTGATTCATTCTTCTTATCGTATGACTTATAATCATGTGAATAAGATATTAGAGGGTGATCATCATTTACAAGATCAATATAGAGAGGTTGTGAATCTTTTCTTCTTAATGCAACAAGTAGCATTGATTTTAAGGAAGAAAAGGGATTTAAGAGGTGCTATTGATTTTGATGTCAATGAAGCTAAAGTATTAGTTGATAAACAAGGGAAAGCTATAGATGTTGTTTTAAGACAAAGAGGGGCTTCTGATAAGATTATTGAGGAGTTTATGTTATGTGCGAATGAAACAGTAGCAGAGCATTTCAAATGGATGGATATTCCGTTTATTTATCGTGTTCATGAACATCCTAAGTTAAAGAAACTCCAACAATTTGTTTCGATTGTGAAACCATTAGGTTATCAAATTAAAGGTTCATTAGAAAATGTTTATCCACGTGAGTTAAGTACAATTGTTGATGCATCAAAAGGAAGTGAAGAACATACAATTATAGCGACTTTACTTTTAAGATGTATGCAAAAAGCACGCTATGATGAACAATGTTTAGGACACTTTGGATTGGCGGATGAATACTATACACATTTTACTTCACCAATACGTCGTTATCCTGATTTATTAGTTCATCGTTTAATTCGTACGTATTTATTCAATCATAATCTTGATGCTTCTTCTCATTATCAAGAAGTCATTCCGTATTTAGCTGAACAATCTTCAAATAGGGAAAGAGAAGCCATTGATATTGAAAGAGAAGTTATGGATATGAAGATGGCTGAATATATGGCTGATCATATTGGAGAGGAATATGAAGGTATGATTAGTTCTATTACGCAATTTGGTTTCTTTGTAGAGTTAGAAAATACGATTGATGGATTGGTTCATATTACTGAGTTAACTGATGATTATTATCAATATGATGAAAAGAATTTGATGTTAGTTGGTGAGATGACGGGCAAAACTTATAAGTTATCTGATAAGGTTAAGGTTAGAG
>CALDMQ010000091.1 GCA_937917505.1 uncultured Erysipelotrichaceae bacterium
GCCCTTTTATTATCATAGGATCCTGTTATATCATAAAAAACTTATGTCTATATTATCAGTGTTATGGCTATGCACGTGTTTTGACAAGTCTTTATCAAAGTATTTTCTTTATTTTTTGGTTTGGATTTTTATGTGTTTTATGCATATCAATTTTTAAGTCAAAACAATATGGTTTGATGATTTTTCTCTACCATTTTGGTTAATGGGAATACGTTTTTTGGTAAAAACATTTTTCCATCGCAATCTAATAAGTGGAAACTTCCATTTTCTATCAATATAAAAGTTGTTATGAGTTCTTAACTTGTTAGTATTGTTTTGATTGCAGGAGTTTATATGGTTGTAAAAGGATTCCAAGAAAATTATATTCTTGAACACATGACTAAGGGTTACAAAACAACACAAGGTTATTTTGTGGATTATGATACTTATCAAGTTGATAGTGATGGTCAAGAAACATATCGTTGGTATT
Organism: uncultured Erysipelotrichaceae bacterium; assembly: GCA_937917505.1. GTDB lineage: Bacteria > Bacillota_I > Bacilli_A > Erysipelotrichales > Coprobacillaceae > CALDMQ01. The sequence goes on from CALDMQ010000091.1 coordinate 470, forward strand.
ATGAATATGAAATTGATGGACAGATTTATCATGCGAAAACAGATTAGGGTTCATCATCTATTCCTGAATATGGTAGTCAAAAAGAAGTTAAATATAATCCTGTGCATCCAGAACAATCTGTTTTGGTAGGTACAAATTCTTCAATGATGATGGTTATGATAGGAGCTTTCTTTGTCCTTGTCGGGATGGTCTTTGTTTTGGTTGGTTGTCAATCATTAGGTCTTTTTGATAAATTTCATTTTGATATTATAGGAAGTTATGTAGGGTTTGTTTTCTTGATTGTTGGAATAGGTGTTTTCTGTTTTCAAACAGGAACAAGTTCATTGATAGAAGGTATAAAGATGATGGGATTGTGGATATTGATTCCTCTCTTATTTATATGTACTGGCGTTTTTCAATTAGTGAAATGTTTGAAAAGATCATCATAAGGAGTGATGAATATGGCTATTGAACTAAAAAATCTAGAGAAAAAAGATTATGCAAAAGCTATTCAATATGCTAGTGATGGTATGCATTTTCAAGTTTATTTTGAAGATGATCCTAAAGGTCTCTACTTTTATGAAAGATATTTCTTTTATTCAGAAATATTAAAAGCTACAAGTTTGATTGCTGCTTATGAAAACAATCAGTTAATTGGGTTATTGATTGCAAAAATAAATGGACAAAAACGTTGTTATCATTCTTTGATAAAGTTATTCTATGTGAAGATGTTCGAGTGGATACAACATGTTTTCTTTCAGACAAGTGCAGGGCAATATGAAATTGCTTGCCAAGACATGTTAGCCACCTATCAACAAACTCATCATACAGATGGAGAAATTGTCTTTTTAGCTGTTGATCCTTCAAAGAATCATCAAGGTATAGGAACAATGTTGTTGAATGCATTTGAAATAACGATACCTCATAAGACAGTTTATCTTTATACAGATGATCAATGTTCTTATCAGTTTTATGATCATCGTGGTTTTCACAGAGTTCAAGAAAGGGACATTGTTTTAAAACTGAGAAAAGATATTCCTTTAAAATGTATGTTATATGTTAAAGAAGTTGGTCATATATCATGAATACAGGGATGATAATTTGTGGAATCTTTTGTTTATTCTTTTTAGCTTTAGCATTGATTTTTGCATTATTAAAGGAAAAAGCAGCAATGCTAGTGAGTGGATTTAATACATTATCTAAAGAAATAAGAGAACAATATGATATGTATCAAATAAGCCAAGATTATAGAAATCTCTTTCTTATTTATGCGATGATATTTGGAATTGGTTTCGTATTGTCATATATGATTTTTGAAGATATGGCTATTCTTGTTTTTATCATATGGCTTATTGTCTTTTTTAAAGATGTTCATTTAGATGTTTATAAGGCATTTGAGAAATATAAAAATAAGGGTTGATTCTAATCATGATTGATTAGATTTCAATCCTTTTTTTGATAAGGTCGTTTGACATGGATAACATGTTATTTGATTGTTATGATCACATAAAACAAGAATCAATTCACGATAATCATGATAACCTTGAATTTGAATTTGACTCTTTAACCATGATTCATCCCGATGAATAGAAGAAAGTTGGTCTTTTAAGAGTTTTCCATTAATAACTAATGCGATTAAAGGTGTTTCTTTTTGATAAGTTAAAGACATATCATGAAGTGTTGCAGGACGGTGTTTTGTCTTAGGAAAGATAGATAGACGTCCATTTGTTTCTAAAACAACAGTATCTATTTGAGTTAAATCAAAATAACCAGCAATACGTAATTGCATTAATAATTCATTAATATCCATTTTTGCTTTTGCAAGTGCCCGACTTTGAATACGATCATTATGATAGAGTGTTAAAGGATTACCTTCAATAAAATGACGTAAAGTTAAAGAATGTCTTGAAAGTAAAGATAAACACACTGTGAACAAAGTATATATGACCATACCTGTAAGTGGACGAATGATATCATGAAAGTCTTCTAAAACAACCATTTCACTTGCGATACTTCCAATTGTAATCCCAATGATATAATCATACATACTTAATTGAGTTATTTGTCTATATCCCATGAATTTGGTTAAAATAAAGAGGACAATTAAAGAAATCAAAGCTAACGAAACCGTTTCTATAAACATATTATCACCATATCTATTATGGTTTAAAAGAAAAAAGTTTATGCCTTTTTGACATAAACTGACTTTATTTTTGCTATATAGACTGTATGGTAGTCTTTTTCTGGATACCATTTCTCATCTAATGATGTATCAAGATAGTTTTCAGGTTTAATTGTATCTTCGTAAATTTTTTCCACGATAAACACTGTATCTGCTTCTTCAAAAGTAGGAACACCATCTAAAAAAGTTGTATGAAAATGAACTTCACGAATCTTGTCACCATCCCGACCAGATTTTGTTCCTAAAATACCAAGTTCTTTTTTATAGTTTCCATTAAAGAATGATAAAGAAAAACAATCTTGTTTATCAACGAATTGTTTTGTATAACGTTGAGGACGGATATAAACAGTTACCACATCTTCTCCCCAAAGAACACCAACACCACCCCAAGAAGCAGTCATAGTATTGATACCGTCTTGATCCCCAGCACTAATTAATAACCAATCTTTACCAATAGCTTGAAAAGGATTCATTTTTAAATCTTTGATATTTATTTTTTCAAAACTCATTTTGAAT
>CALDMQ010000092.1 GCA_937917505.1 uncultured Erysipelotrichaceae bacterium
TATCTAAAATACCTTTTCCATCTTTAACCGCAAATTTCACAAAGATTGTTGGAGATTTCACATCATGATATTCAACTTCTGCTTCTGCTAAAGCCGATTCACTTGATGGTGACCAATAAACTGGTTTTAATCCTTTGTAAATTAAACCATCCATTGCCATCTTTGCAAATACATCAATTTGATTTGCTTCAAATTCAGGTAACAATGTTAAATATGGGTGTTCATAATCCGCAAAAGTTCCTACACGAATACATTGTTCTTTTTGAATATTAACTTGTTTCATTGCATATTCATAACATTTTTTTCTAAAATCAGCTGTACTCATTTCTTTACGGTTGACACCTAGTTTTTGAATTGCATTTTCAATTGGTAAACCATGTGTATCCCACCCTGGAATATATGGTGTATAAAAACCTTCCATATTTTTATAACGACAAATCACATCTTTGATAATTTTATTTAACATATGTCCTGTATGCATATTTCCATTTGCATATGGAGGACCATCATGAAAAATAAAGTGTTTGTTACCTTTGTTTTTTTCAATCACTTGTTCATACATATGAGATTCTTGCCATCTTTGAACATAATTTGGTTCTTTTTTAGGTAAGTTTCCTCTCATTTCAAATTCAGTTTTTGGCATTAATAACGTGTCTTTGTAATTCATTTTATCCCTACTTTCTTCAATAAAAAAACGCCCTTTATTAAAGGACGTTTATGACGCGGTACCACCTTTATTCATATCTTGCAATATGCACTCCATGTCTTAACGCGACCAACGACATTCCCTACACTATTCAGGATGCTACTCAGGAGTGATACATCATAATTCCAACTTCCTTGTTTCCACCAACCACAAGTTCTCTATAAGTCTTTCTTATGAACAGTCTCCATCTTTGTATTTATATTTTCTTCTCTTATTAAACCGAAAATTTCAGATTTGTCAATAGTTTCAAGCATTTCTTCACTCATTTTCACAACATTTTTTCTAAAATCAATGGCTTCTTTCTTAAAAGTATCCATATCTTTAGAAAGACCTCTCACATATTCCATTGATTCTTTTAAAATCATATTGGCATTTCTTTTGGCTTTTTCAATTAAATCACTCGCTTCTTTTAAAGCTAATCGCGCGATTTCCTCATTCGTCTTTTCATGCACATCAACTTGCTTTTGAAGATGTTCATTGGTTTGTGTGAGTTGTTCTAATTGATGTTTCAAGGATTCTATTTCACTTTGATATGTTTTGATACTATTTTCAAGTTCTAAAACATAACCATTGACTTCTTCTTTTTTGTATCCTCGCCACTGTTTTTTAAATTCTTTCATGCTTTGCACCTCACTTATAAAAAATACCTGTCACAACAAAGTATCCTTGTTTTGATTTTCTACCACTATCTTCAATACGCACTCTCCCATGCTTTTGAAAAGAGATTATGTCATTATTATGACATAAATAATTCACTTCTTCAACTTCTTTATGATTAACTTTTATGTAACCTCCTCGAATAGCTTCACTCGCTTTTTGTCGAGGAATACGATATAAAGAAGAAACAACCTTATCAAGACGCATACTTGATAAAAAGAATATTTTTGAAACTGTTTGATGTTGAATCGTTATTTCTTTATTGACTTCTTTAATATGAACTTTAGATTTTTTTATTTGTTTTAGTGAATCCCTAATAAAAGGAAATGTTTGTTTCATACATGTGAAATAAATTGTATCACCATCATTTATATCTCCAATACACTCTCTTTTAATTCCAAGATTCATTAAAGCTCCTAGTATATCTTTATGTTTCAACTTCCCAAATTGTTGATTATATGAAACTTCTACTAAAGAAACTTGAAAATCATCTTTTTCAACTTCATAAAAAGACGGACAAATAATCATTCTTTGATTTTCTGCATTCACAAAACCACCATAAGACATCACTGTTAATTCATGTCCAATAATCTTTTGAACAACCTCTTGCTCGTGGGGATTATAAAATGGTGTTAAGATCATTCTTTGATGGTCTTGTGCTTGTGTTTTATAATCTAAAATCTTTTTAACAAAGATTTCATCACCTTTAAAATGTTCTAACATAACCAAAAAGAAAGTATTAGTAATTCCTTACTAATACTTATTCATCTATTTCTGAAGCATCATCCATTGTGATATTTCCAGTAACACCAATATTTTTAGGTGTGCATAAGAAAATCTTTGGACCAATTTGTTGAATATCCCCTTCAATTGCAAAAATAACACCACTTAAAAAATCAATCACACGCTTAGATTGTTCTTTTTGTAAACGATGCAAATTCACAACCGCTGCTCTTTTTTGTTTCAAATATGTCGCAATTTCTTGTGTTTCAGAATAAGCACGTGGTTCAAACAAAACCAAATGGCTATCTTTATTTGCACTCAAAGCTTTCACAGCATCACTTGTTTTTGTAGATTTTGCTTTTTCAAACATACTTGTTTTAACTGGTTCCACTTCTTCGTCCATTTCGACATCTTCATATAATTCATCGTCGTCATCTTCTTCAAAAAACCATTTCTTTACTTTATCCATAAGGTTTCCTCCTTAATACTTCCTCGATATTATAGCATATCAATAATATGAAAAAAAGAGAAAACTCAAACATTTTAGCAATTTACAATAATGACATCTTCACCAATTGTCACAATATTTTCAATCGGAATTATCAAAGTTGGTGGTCCTTTAAATAAACAAAGCAATTTAAATGCTGAAAATTTTTCTACAATAATAGCTAATATACAATGACAACAAGGATCAATTTCTAAATCCGATACATAGCCAATTTTGCTTCCCGTTGATGCATCAATGACATCTTTGCTTTGTAGACATATAAAACGCAAGTCTATCACCCCATACCATTATATGTATTAAGAACTCATATATTTCTTCAAATGTTCCAATGCTTGTTTTTCTAAACGAGATACTTGTGCTTGAGAGATAAAGAGCTCCTCTGCAATCTCACTTTGAGTATGGTCTTGATAATAACGTTTATAGATAATTGATTTTTCTTTATCATCTAAATAATGAATAGCATTTTGTAAATCTAAATGATGATGCAAATGATAAAAATCATTACGCGGATGAGGAACTTGTGAAACCATTTCAACTTGTCCCTGCTCATCACCTTGAATATCTTGTGAAAGAGAAGCAACACTACGTGTGGAGGAAAGTGCTTCTACAACCAATCCTTCATCAACTTTCAATAAATGTGATAGTTCTAATGGTGTTGCCTCCTTATTCTTCTCTTTCATATATATATCGTTTTGTTGCATAGCTTTATACGCCAAATCACGCATAGAACGTGGAATGTGCAACGATGAATCATCTCTTAAATAACGCTTCATCTCTCCTATAATCAAAGGAACAGCATAAGTTGAAAAACGTACATTTAAACTCGTATCAAAATTCTCAATCGATTTTATAAGTCCTATAATTC
>CALDMQ010000093.1 GCA_937917505.1 uncultured Erysipelotrichaceae bacterium
GTTCAATGATTGGAATAAACTAGATAAAGGGATATCGCCATTAACATATGATAAGTATAGACGTAAGTTCGAAAAAGTTATGACAGCATTAAATATGAAACATTCACCACATGAAACTAGGCACACTTTTATTACTCAAGCAAAACATTGTAACGTAAATGATTATATTTTAAAAAGGATTATTGGTCACGAAATTGGCGATGTTACTGAACAAGTATATACTCATAGAACAGTTGAAGATTTATATAAAGAAATAATCAAAATCGAATTCTAGATTTTGATTTTTTTAATTATTGGAATATGATTTGTTAGTTATTTGTTAGCCATTATTTTTTTGCATGTTTCTAAAATGTAGCAACAGACTTGTTTGAAAATAAAAAAGTATTGTATTTATCATTATTTTTTTAAATACAATTTGTTAGCAGTGTGTTAGCAATGTGTTAGCCATTGTAAAATTCTGTGGAAATTTCATAAAATCTCAAGAAGTTTCTTTAGAAAATTACGAAAAAGCAAAAGGGGTTAAAAATAAAAAAAGCCTTGATAAAATCAAGACTTTTTGAGTTTTTTAGAAAAATGCAAATTATTGCATTGCTTCAGAAATAGCAACTGCAACTGCAACTGAAGCACCAACCATAGGGTTGTTACCCATACCGATTAATCCCATCATTTCTACGTGAGCAGGAACTGATGAAGAACCAGCAAATTGAGCATCACTGTGCATACGTCCCATAGTATCAGTCATACCGTAAGAAGCAGGACCAGCTGCCATATTATCAGGATGTAATGTACGTCCTGTTCCTCCACCAGAAGCAACAGAGAAGTATTTTTTACCTTGTTCTATACATTCTTTTTTATAAGTACCAGCTACTGGATGTTGGAAACGAGTTGGGTTTGTAGAGTTACCTGTGATAGAAACGTCTACACCTTCTTTATGCATGATAGCAACACCTTCACGAACATCATCAGAACCATAGCAGTTTACTTTAGCTCTAGGTCCATCAGAGTAAGCTGTTCTAGAGATTTCTTTAACTTCTCCAGTAAAATAATCGAATTGAGTTTCAACATAAGTGAATCCGTTGATTCTTGAAATGATTTTAGCAGCATCTTTACCTAAACCGTTTAAGATAACTCTTAATGGTTTATTTCTAACTTTGTTAGCTTTTTCAGCGATTTTGATTGCACCTTCTGCAGCAGCAAAAGATTCATGTCCAGCTAAGAAACAGAAACATTCAGTTTTTTCGTCTAATAACATAGAACCTAAGTTACCATGTCCTAAACCTACTTTACGATCATCAGCAACTGATCCAGGAATACAGAATGATTGTAAACCAATACCAATTGTTTTAGCAGCATCTACTGCTTTAGTATCTCCGTTTTTAATTGCCATTGCAGCACCTACGATGTAAGCCCAGCAAGCATTTTCAAAACAGATTGGTTGAGTTGATTTTACGATATTGTAAACATCAATACCTTTTTCATCACAGATAGCTTTTGCTTCTTCTAATGATTTAATATCAAATTTAGCTAATGCAGCGTTAATTTGATCAATTCTTCTATCATAACTTTCAAATAATGCCATTGTCGTACCTCCCCATTATTCCTTTCTTGGATCGATGTATTTAGCAGCATCAGCGAATCTACCATAAGTACCAGTCGCTTCTTTTAAAGCTTCATTAGCATCTTTTCCATCTTTAATCATGTCCATCATTCTTCCAAGGCTTACGAATTCATAACCGATGATTTCGTTGTTATCATCTAATGCAATTCTATTGATATAACCTTCAGTTAATTCAAGGTATCTAGGTCCTTTCATTTTAGTAGAATAAGCAGTACCAACCATACTTCTTAAACCTTTACCTAAGTCTTCAAGACCAGCACCTACAGGAAGTCCACCTTCAGAGAAAGCTGATTGAGTACGTCCGTAAACAATTTGTAAGAATAATTCTCTCATAGCTGTGTTAATAGCATCACAAACTAAGTCAGTATTTAAACCTTCTAATAAAGTTTTACCAACCAAAGCTTCAGAAGCCATAGCAGCTGAGTGAGTCATACCTGAACATCCAATTGTTTCGATTAAAGCTTCTTCGATAATTCCTTCTTTAACATTTAAAGATAATTTACAAGTCCCTTGTTGAGGAGCACACCATCCAATACCATGTGTTAAACCAGAAATATCTTTAATTTCTTTAGAATATACCCATTTTCCTTCTTCAGGAATTGGAGCACATCCATGACTTGCACCGCGATTAACAGTACACATTTCTTCTACTTCTTTTGTATAAATCATTTTTTTACTCCTTTCATAACAAATAAATGATTAAAGTATAGAACGGGAAAAATCCCTTTTAGGTGAAGGAATTCACCTATGTTGATTATAAGACAAAACCCTATCAAAGTCAATTCACAACACGTCCTTTCATGCTTAAATATGTCGAAAAACGGGTTGTTCATGACATCAAAAAAGATATATGTTAAAATGAAGAAAATAAGGGAGGATACATATGAATAAAATAGGGAAAATCATTTTATCTTTGATGCTTTCATTATCACTTTTTGGATGTCAAAAAGAAGGGGGAAAAGAAGAAAAAAACCAAGATAATCAAATAGAAAAACATGAAAAAAACGAAGAAATTAAGAAAACATCAATCACATTATCATTTGTAGGTGATATAACATTAGGAAACTATGCTGGACAAGGATATAGTGGTTCTTTTGATCAAGAATATGAAAAGCAAGGGAAAGATACATCTTATTTCCTAAGAAAAGTGAAATCAGTTTTTGAAAAAGATGATTTAACAGTTGCGAACCTTGAAGGACCATTAACAACTTCAAAAGAATATGCGGATAAACAATTTGCATTTCAAGGAAAGCCTGAGTACGTCAATATTCTTGCAGATGGAAATATTGAAGCCGTAACACTTGCAAATAACCACTCTAAAGACCATTTCACTCAAGGTATGAAAGATACAAAAGCAATTCTTAATACCAAGGGAATACACCATTTTGGATATAATGAATCTACAATCATTGATGTTAAAGGAATTCAAGTTGGTTTTTTAGGATTTTCTTTCCCACAAAGCTTAACAACAGAAATGAAAGAAGCTATTACAAAATTAAAAGATAAAACAGATTTAATAATTGTGTATTTTCATTGGGGAATTGAAAGAGATTATGCACCAATGGCTTCACAAAGAAAGCTTGCTAAACAATGTATTGATGCTGGTGTTGACTTGATTGTTGGATCACATCCTCATGTTTTACAAGGTATTGAAACATATAAAGGGAAACAAATTGTTTATAGTTTAAGTAATTTTTGTTTTGGTGGTAATAAGAATCCATCAGATAAAGATACTATGATTTATCAACATACATTCTCTTTCGAAAATAAACAATTAGTAAGTGAAGATCATCAAGTGATTCCTTGTATGATTACTTCAACATCTTCAAGAAACAACTATCAACCCATGCTTGTTGATGGGAAAGATGCAAAAAGAGTTTTAAAGAAAGTGAATTCTATTCAATAGAAGATCACTTTCTTTTTCTTTTTTTGTAAAAAGTATAGATATATCTTATTATTTATTTATAATAAGATGAGTTAAATAGTAGGAGGATTTTATGAAAGCATTAGCAAGTGATTTTGATGGAACAATTTATTTTGAAGATGGTTTTCATCAAGAAGATATTGATAAAATTAAAGAATTTCAAAAAGCAGGTCATTTGTTTGGAATATGTACAGGACGACCGTTAAAAGGTGTGACTTATTTTTCAAAGGGATTTGTTGAGTATGATTTTTATATAGTGAGTAGTGGAGCATTAATTGTAGATAAACAAGGAAAAATCCTTTATGAACAATGTATTGATTATTCTGTGATGAAAGATATTTATGAGCATTATTCACATGATTATTGGGTATGTATTCAAGCTGATGGTGTGATTTATAAAAAGGAAGTTTCAAGTGATTTATCTGAGATACAAGTTGTTATGAATTCTATAGAAGATTTAAAAGATTCTCATATTTATGGATTATCATTAAATGCTCATACTCAAAAGGGGAAGGTATAATTCAATTTATACAATTGTTTGATGTTGATTATGTGAGTGGTATTGGTGATTCATATAATGATTTACCTATGTTAGATGCTGTTAATAAGGCATTGACTTTTCATTCGTCACCAGATGAAGTGAAAGCACATGCTGATATGTTGGTTGATTCTATTAGTGAAGGTATTAATGGTTTATTGAATGACGATATGAAATAGGAGAGAGATTATGATTAAATTAGTTGTTAGTGATATGGATGGAACTTTGTTAAATAAACAATCAAAAATTACAGAAGGAAATTTAAAAGCTATTCATATATTACAAGAAAAAGGAATAGAATTTGCTATTGCAAGTGGAAGAGATTATAGAGGGGTGTATTCTATTATTCATGATTACAATCTTCATTGTGAAGCTATTTTAGGAAATGGTGCTCAGTATGTAGATGAAGATGGAAATGTTGTGATGAATTGTTATATGGATAAAAGTGTAGTAGAAAGAGTCACAAATATTTTTGTGAGAGAAAATATTCCAGTTATGATTTTTACAACAGATGGTTTTTATACACCTTATGATCCTACATATGTGAGAAATGCATTTGTTGAAAGAAATATAAAACGTTTTGATGAAACTGCAGATGAATATGATGAAGGTGGTCGTTTTGCAAGTTCTCCTTGTAATCATTTGATTCACTTTGAAAGTTATGAAGACTTATTAAATCAAGATATTGAAATTATTAAAGTTGAAGCTTTTTGTATGGATGATACACAATCACAGATTTGTCATCAACAATTAAAAGATATTCCACAAATTTCTTATTTATCTTCATTTGATGATAATTGTGAAGTTTGTGATAAAAACGCACAAAAAGGATTAATTTTAGAAAAGGTTATTGCACTTAAAGGACTTCAAAAAGAAGAAGTTGCTGTACTTGGTGATGGTATGAATGACCTCACTTTATTTGAACGGTTTCCATATAGTTTTACAATGGAAAATGGAGAACAAGCAATTAAAGATTTAGCTTATCGTATTGTGAACGATTGCGAAGATGATGGTTTTTTAGATGCTGTTGAGAATTATATAGTAAAAATTTAAATCTTAATTAAATCTTAAGAAACTCTCGATAAGAAAGTCGTATAATAGCGATAAAGGAGTGAGTGTAATGAAAGTTATGATTGTTGATGATGAAGTAGAAATTGCTAATCTTGTAGAATTATATTTAAAAAATGAGGGATATGAGGTGTTTAAGTTTTATAATGGTTCAGAAGCTTTATTATGTGCTCAAAAGGAAAAGATTGACTTAGCTATTTTAGATATTATGTTACCTGATATTGATGGTCTAACGATTTGTCAAAAGTTAAGAGAATCTTTTGATTTTCCTATCATTATGTTAACGGCGAAAGAAACAGAAGTTGATAAGATTACAGGTTTAACAATAGGTGCGGATGATTATGTTACAAAGCCGTTTCGTCCATTAGAATTGATGGCGAGAGTGAAAGCACAACTTCGTCGTTATACATCTTTTTCTTCACATTCTCAAGAGAATATCCTAACTATAGGAGCATTAACAATTGAAAAAGATAATCATCAATGTTTCTTGAATAATGAACAATTATCACTTACACCAACTGAATTTGATATTTTATGGTTGTTATGTTCACACAAAGGAAAGGTTGTTACTGCTGATATGATTTTTGAAGAACTTTGGGGAGAAAAGTATTACACTGCATCAAGTAGTTCTGTTATGGTACATATTCGTCATATTCGTGAAAAGATGCATGATTCAGCAGAGAATCCGAAATATATACAAACCGTATGGGGAGTAGGTTATAAAATTGGATAAGAATTATACAAAAGAATTTCAAAAAGAAATTGTTAAACGTCATATTATGATTGCAATGATCTCTACAATGGTGATTTTGTTATTTTATTTGTTTTTAGATTATTTTTATAATGGTTCTATTATTGATTTGATTACATTGATTTTTGGTTGGGATTTTGCAAATTTTGTGTTGAAGAATCAAAAAGTTGTTGTTTTTATGACTTTACTAATTGCTTTATTGTGTAATTCATTATTGGTAGAAGTTTATGCGATTCAAAAAATATCTCGTGTCTTTTCATCTATTAAGATTTTGTTTCGAAAAGATAATCAAAGAATTGTCTTAGAAGATTCTTTAAAAGAATTAGAAACAGATTTAAATGATTTAAAACAAGAAAATATTGAAAATGAAAAACGTGCTATTCAAGAAGCACAACATAAGGTTGATATGATTGCTTATTTAGCACATGATATTAGAACACCATTAGCGAGTGTTATTGGCTATTTGAGTTTATTAAATGAAACAGATTTACCAGAAGATTTAAGAAAGAAGTACACGCAAATCACATTAGATAAAGCTAATCGTTTAGAAACATTAGTCAAGGAATTCTTTGATATTACAAAATTAAATCAAACATATTTACCAATGCAAAAAGAAGATATTTGTTTGTGTTATCTATTTGAACAAATGAAAGAAGAATTTTATCCTTTATTATCAGAAAATAATCAAACACTAAATATTGATATTGATAAAGATTTGATGATATTTGCTGATGCACAAAAAATAGCAAGAGTTTTTAATAATATTATAAAAAATGCCATGTATTATGGTGATGAGTATTCTATTATCAATATTTCTGCAAAACAAGATCAAGTCTATGTTCATATTTATTTTCAAAATCAAGGTCCGACAATTCCACAAGATAAACTCGATACTATCTTTGAACAATTTTATCGTTTAGATAGTTCACGTTCTTCTTCTACAGGTGGTTCAGGATTGGGACTTTCTATTGCGAAAATGATTGTGAACCAACATCAAGGTTTTATTAAAGCAATCAGTCAAAATCATCAAACAACATTTGAAGTCATTATTCCACGAAAGGATACATTTTAAGAAAATATTAAAAAATTCTTAAAAATATCCTTTTTCTTTTTGGATATACTTTTGATGAGGTGGAAAATAATGAAAAATAAGATATTTGTTTTTATCTTTGTGATTATGATACCTTTCTTTATTTATTTTATAGATCATATTGTATTTGGTGATATGGTTATTATGGCAAATTATGATCAAAGTCAAGAGTGGAAAATGATTTATGAAAATCAAGATGATTATCCAATATCGCTTATAGAATTAGCATTAAGAAATAAAGAAACCATTCCTTTTGTAAATCGTTATCCGCAAAATAAACATAAAACCTCAAAGATGACATTAGAAAGAGAATTATCTTTTGAGATGGTACCATTATTATTACAATGGGATGAACGTGGGAGGTATGAAAAATATGGACAAGATATGATGGCTATTAATGGTCGTGGTCCAACGTGTTTATCAATGGTTGCTAGTTATTTGAAACAAGATCCTACTTTACATCCTTATGCAATAGCTCAATATGCTTATGATAATGGTTATTATAATGGTTATTATAATGGTGGAATATCTTGGACATTGATGAATGAGGGAGTGAGACATTTAGGTTTACAGGTTCAAGAGCTTCCTTTAAATGAACAAGCAATCATCAATACTTTTACAAATAATCAATTGATTATTTGTAGTGTGCGTAAGGGGACGTTTACTTCGACGGGGCATTTTATTGTTTTAAGAGGTTATTAAGATGGTTTGATTTATGTGAATGATCCTAATAGCGTAGTCAAAAGTCAAAGAGGGTATACATATAACGAATTATCTCACCAAATTAAATATCTTTGGAGTTATGATATATAAAGTCTGTTTATTTTAGAATAAAGATATTATATTTTTATGACTTGTACGACCCTTTGACAAAAATTGTATAGGATAAGTCTTGCATATATTTCCTGCTATATAAGCTTTCTTTTTTTAGAATGTAA
>CALDMQ010000094.1 GCA_937917505.1 uncultured Erysipelotrichaceae bacterium
GCATAATCACCTACCGCTGCAGACATTACCAAAATATCTTGTTCATCACTGATTGCTGTGATAGCTTGATACATATCTTGAGCACTTATCACATCAATAACATTGACACCATAAGGTTTCTTTAAATGAGTAGGTCCACTTACTAATGTTACATCAGCTCCTAAACAAAAAGCAGCTTTTGCAATAGCATATCCCATTTTTCCACTTGAATGATTTGTGATATAACGTACAGGATCAATATTTTCTTGAGTAGGACCAGCGCTGACCATGATTTTTTTTCCTTGTAATATTTTAGGCGTTAAAGCATATTGAATGGCTTCCATTAGAGTAGTTTCATCAGGAAGTTTGCCTTTTCCGATATCTCCACATGCGAGCATTCCAGAGATAGGTTCAACAAAATAAATCCCATCATTTTTTAAAGTTTGAATATTTCTTTGTGTCACTAGATTTTCAAACATATGAACATTCATAGCAGGAGCAATCAATTTTGGACAAGTTGCTGCTAAAAAAGCATTTGTAAGCATATTGTCTGCAAGACCATGTGCAACTTTTGCAATGGTATGAGCACTTGCGGGAATAATCGCAAATAAATCCGCATCTTTAACAATATCGACATGTGTAATGCTGGCAGGTGTTTCATCATCAAAAGTATCTACATATACCTTTCGTTTTGTTAGTGATTGAATACAAGTAGGTGTAATAAAACGTGTCGCACTTTCACTCATCATCACTTCTACAATATAATCTTGTTTCACTAAATCACTAATTAATTGTACAGACTTATAACATGCAATACTTCCTGTTATTCCAATAATAATTTTCTTTGACATGATATAAAACCTCTTTTCTTTAATAAATATGAATCAATATACGTGACACAATCATGACAATACAACTTCCAAGCACTGCTTCTAACAAACCATTTGTTGCTATGATTCCTAATAAATAAGGAAGAAGTTGATCAAAATTTATGTTTAAAACATTCGCATATTGATTTCCAAATAAAAAATAAATACCTCCAAGTACCAATACAGTATTTGCTAAAGAACCCATAAGTGATCCTGTAATGATGGCTACGCTTTGATGTTTGTCTTTTAATTTTTCATAAATCAAGCCAGCTAAATAACCAATAAGCATTCTTGGAATAATCGCAATTAGTAAGCTGAGAAATGATCCGCTAATAAAAGGTGAAAAGACAAATGACGTTAATGTTGGTTGGATTGTATTGATAATGATACTTGACATACCAAAAATCAATCCTAAAATCATACCTTGTTTTTTACCTAAGACAATACCAGCAATTAAGACAGGTATATGCAAAGTGGTTGCTCTTAAAGGACCAACAGGAATATAGCCTAAAAATGGTATAACAATCATTAGAAGTTCTATCGCAATAAATAACGATAAAAAAGAGATATTTTTAGTTTGTTTATTCATTTTTTCCTCCACTGTCATTTCTTTTAAAGAATACGACGTTGATTATTTTATGTGAAAAGATTAAGTTAATGCAAAAAGTCATTACTATAGATAATCTTTTTAACAACTGTATTATACACTTATATTAAAAAAATACAATATTTTGATAAATACTAAACTTGTTAGAAATTGTAAATTTTTTGGTGCACTTTGATTGCTTTTTCTAGTCTTTGTTATTATAATAAATACGTAAATTATAAAAGGAGGAAATAATATTATGGCAAAATGGGTTTGTAGCGTATGTGGATATGTTTATGAAGGAGAATCTGCTCCTGAAATCTGTCCTGTATGTAAAGTACCAGCAGAAAAATTTACAAAAGTAGAAGGAGAAATGAAACTTGCAGCAGAACATGAATATGGAATTTATGCAAAAACTGTAAAAAACAATCCTGATATTTCTGATGAAGATAAGAAATATATTTTCGATCAATTAAAAGCAAACTTCGAAGGTGAATGCTCAGAAGTTGGTATGTATTTATGTATGGCAAGAATTGCACATAGAGAAGGATATCCAGAAATTGGATTATATTGGGAAAAAGCTGCTTGGGAAGAAGCAGAACATGCTTCTAAATTCGCTGAATTATTAGGAGAAGATTTAGAATCTAATATGAAAGCAACTACTAAAGATAACTTAGCTTGGAGAGTTGACTGTGAATTCGGTGCAACTGCAGGTAAAGTTGAATTAGCAACTTGTGCGAAAAAGAATAATTTAGATGCTATCCATGATACAGTACATGAAATGGCTAGAGATGAAGCTAGACATGGTAAAGCATTACAAGGTTTATTAGAAAGATATTTCGGAAAATAAAAAAATCCTCATTATATGAGGTTTTTTCTTTTGATTTTTAAAATTAGGCAATTTAAATGTAGTGCTATGGGTATTGCTTTCAAAGTAAAGTGTAGTACCCTTTTTAATTATAAATAAGAGTACAAATGTTTTTAATTGCGAAAATAGGAAAATACGATATAATAATGCCTAAGGGGGAGAGGGGAAATATGAATAGAGAGAAATTTTCATCACGACTTGGCTTTATTTTAATTTCTGCCGGTTGTGCGATTGGACTTGGAAACGTGTGGCGTTTTCCTTATATTGTAGGTCAATATGGTGGAGCAATCTTTGTATTGATTTATTTGTTTTTCTTAATCTTATTAGGATTACCTATCATGACAATGGAATTTGCAGTTGGGAGAGCAAGTCAAAAAAGTGCTGTTAAAGCATTGGAAACAATTGCTCAAGATAAACCAGTATGGAAACCAATTGGTTACTTTCAAGCTGCTGGGAATTATATATTAATGATGTTTTATACAACTGTTGGTGGTTGGATGTTGTCATACTTTGTGAAAATGATTAGAGGAGACTTTGTTGGCGTATCACCACAGGGGGTAGCGGATTTATTTAGTCAATCTTTAACTGATCCATTTTTGCAAGTCTTTTGGATGGTTTTTGTTGTTTTTTTAGCTTTTGGTATATGTTCATTTGGTTTACAAAATGGCGTTGAAAAAGTTACAAAATTTATGATGGTTGCTTTATTATCTATCATTGTGGTTTTAGCCATTCGTTCAATGACATTATCAGGTGCTGCAGAAGGATTAAAGTTTTATTTAGTTCCAAGCTTAGAAGCAATTGCAAAATATGGATTGATTGAGGTTGTTTTTGCTGCTATGGGACAAGCTTTCTTTACCTTAAGTTTAGGAATTGGTGCTATTGCAATTTTTGGAAGTTATATTAATAAAGAACGTCGT
>CALDMQ010000095.1 GCA_937917505.1 uncultured Erysipelotrichaceae bacterium
AGTCTAGGCTTATAGCCGCAGAGAAAACCACGCCTTCTAGACGTGGTTTTTATTAATAAGGTAGATGTTTCGTAAAAGTATATTTAGTTGTTTATGATATGAAGTTTATAGAATTGTAGTGCCTTTTTTTGATAAATATAGTCATTCATATAAAAGTATGTTATAATATTTCTGTTAAAATACAAATGGGAGATTACATATGATTGGTTATTATAATTATACAGTTATATTAACGTATTTGAGTCTAATTAGTGCGTTGTTTGGAACACATTTAGCATTCAATGGCGAATATTGCCTTGCGTTAATATGCCTATTATTATGTGGGGCATTTGATTCGTTTGATGGTATGGTTGCACGCACAAAAAAGGGAAGAACTGAAGCAGAGAAGAAGTTCGGTATTCAAATTGATTCGCTTGTAGATATGTTTAGCTTTGGGATTTTTCCAGCAATCATTGGATATACAATGGGATTAAGAAGTTGGATATGGGCAATTATCTTTGGTGTTTATACAATTTGTGCAGTGAGTAGACTTGGATACTTTAATGTTGTTGAGGAAATGAGACAACAAGAAACAACTGAAAAACGCAAATATTATCAAGGGTTACCAGTAACAAGTGCATCTTTGATTTTTCCAACAGTTTATTTACTCAATTACTTTTTAGAACCATCAGTTGTGGCTGGAGTATATGGGTTAATTACGGCTATTGTTGCGATAGCATTTGTTATTGATTTTAAAGTGATTAAACCAGGATTAAAGGGAATCATGGAATTGGCATTTGTAGGACTACTTATTTTTATAGGATTGATGTGTTTATAATGAAGATATTAGATAGAAATGGACAAGAAGTGATTGTTGATCAAGGTCAAAATCAATTATTAAAAAATTTATATAGTCATGTATTAGGAAGATGTGTACTGAAAGTATTAACACTTCCTTTTGTTACTCGTTTAGGTGGTTGGTATATGAATTCTTCTTTATCAAAAGGGAGAATTGCGTCTTTTATTAAAAGTCAAAACATTGATATGAGTCAATATGAAGAAAAAGATTATGTGAGTTATAATGATTTTTTTACAAGAAAGATTAAAGAAGGAAAAAGAGTTATTGATGAAGATAATTCTCATTTGATTGCACCAGCAGATTCTAAACTATCATATTATCCAATTGATGATGATACAATTTTAACTATTAAAGATAGTCATTATTCAATGAAAGACTTATTAAAAAGTGAGAGACTTGCTAAGGACTATCAAGGTGGAGTTTGTTTGATTTTTAGATTAACGGTTGATGATTATCACCGATATTGTTTTTTGGATAGTGGAACAAAGGAAGAAGATGTTTATATTCCAGGTGTGTTCCATACTGTCAATCCAATTGCTAATGATTATTATCCAATTTATAAACAAAATGCAAGATCGTATTCATTATTACATACAGATCATTTTGATGATATTGTGTATATGGAAGTCGGAGCAATGATGGTTGGCAAGATTTGTAATCATCAAATAAATGAGTTTGTTCGTGGGCAAGAGAAAGGCTATTTTGAATTTGGTGGTTCAACAATCGTTGTATTATTTAAAAAAGATGTTGTGAAAATTGATGAAGATATTATCCAAAATTCATCTTATCATCATGAAACAAGAGTTTTGATGGGAGAAAAAATTGGTGTAAGATATAATAAGGAGGAAAACTTATGACAAAGATTATTGCAGTAACAAACCAAAAGGGTGGTGTAGGTAAAACCACTACAAGTATCAATTTAAGTGCTGCTTTAGCATATATGGGAAAACATGTTTTATTAATTGATATTGATCCTCAAGCCAATGCAACACAAGGTATTGGGATTGATCGTTCACAATTACAATACTCTGCATATGATGCGATTATGCAAAGTGAACCAATGTCAAAAATTGTCCTACAAAGCCCAGTGAAAAATTTAGATGTTGTTCCAGCAAATATTGACTTAGCAGGGATTGACATTGAACTTTCACAAGTGAAATTGCAAATCAATATGATTATATTATTATTGATTGCCCTCCAGCGTTAGGCTTATTAAATACAAATGCTTTAACAGCTGCTCATTCTGTATTGATACCCGTTCAATGTGAATACTATGCTTTGGAAGGATTAACACAATTATTAAATACAATTCTTTTAACACAAAGTGTATTCAATGAAGATTTAACAATTGAAGGTGTTTTATTAACAATGTTAGATTTACGTACAAACTTAGGTGTTGAAGTGACTCAGGAAGTTAGAAAATATTTTAAAGAAAAAGTTTATGATACAGCAATCCCACGTAATGTACGATTATCTGAAGCACCATCTGAGGGATTGAATATTTTTGATTATGATGCACATTCAGAAGGTGCAAAAGCTTATGCAAGACTAGCGAAGGAAGTGGTGAAACGTAATGGCGACTAGAAAATCTAAAGGATTAGGAAAAGGATTGGATGCGATTTTTAATGAAGCATCACAAGGTGCAGATATTAAATCTATGATTGATGCGATTGAAAAGAAAGCACCTCAATTATCACAAGTCATGGTTCCATTAAAGGATATTAGACCAAATCCCTATCAACCAAGAAAACATTTTGATGAAGAAAAATTAAATGAATTAGCACAATCTATAAAAGAACATGGAATTTTCCAACCTATTATTTTAAAACAATCAGTACAAGGATATGAAATTGTAGCTGGTGAAAGACGTAGTCGTGCTGCAGAAATTGTTGGGTTAAAAGAAGTTCCAGCCATTGTTGTTGAGTTTACAGATCAACAAATGATGGAAATTGCATTATTAGAAAATATACAAAGAGAAGATTTGAATGCAATTGAAGAAGCACAAGCATATCAATCAATGATGCAAAAATTAAATTTAACACAAGAAGAATTATCTAAACGTGTTGGGAAGTCAAGAACTCATATTGCTAATACAGTGAGATTATTAAAATTACCTAAACAACTTCAAGACTATGTCTTAAATGGACAATTAACAATGGGGCATATTAAACCATTGATTACAATTGATGATAAAAAGGCGTTGATAGTTGCTAAAAAGGCGATTGATGAAGATTTATCTGTAAGACAGGTTGAAGATATCGTTAAAGGTATGAAACTTCAAGAAGCAAGAAAGTCAAAACCTAAGGTGGAAAAACCTAAAGAATATGTTTATGTTGAAGGATTGTTAAGAAAAAAATATCGTACAAAGATTAAAGTTGATGAAGATGCGATTACAATTAAATATACGGATACAAAAGACTTAAATAGAATTCTTGAATTAATGGGAGTTATAGAAGAAAACTAAGATAATTGCTGAGCAATTATCTTTTTTGGAGGAAAGATATGAAAAAAGAAATGAACTTATTACAAGGTCCAATCTTTAAAACGTTAATGACTCTAGCGTTGCCAATTATGGGTACATCGCTTATTCAAATGGCATATAATTTAACAGACATGATTTGGATTGGACGCTTAGGTGCTAATGCTGTGGCAGCTGTAGGGAGTGCTGGAATGTATATGTGGTTGTCTAATGGAATAAGCACTCTTGCTAAAATGGGTGGACAAGTTTGTGTAGGACAAACTATTGGAGCTAATAAAAAGGATGATGCGGTATTTTATACTGCCGCAACAATTCAAATGGGAATTGTTTTTGGTTTGTTATTTGGTGTGATATCTGTTGTTTTTCATAAACCGTTAATTGCTTTTTTTCAATTAACTTCACCTGAAGTTATTAAACAAGCTGAAATTTATTTAATTATTACTTGTGGTTTTGTAGTAATTAACTTTTTAAATCAAATTTTTACAAGTATCATGACAGCAATTGGAAATAGTCATCACCCTTTTGTTGCTACAACAATAGGACTTGTATTAAATATTGTTTTAGATCCATTGTTTATCTTTAGTTTTGATATGGGAGTTATGGGTGCGGCTATCGCGACTGTCATAGCACAAGGTGTTGTTTTAATGTGTATGATTTATTATGCAAAAAAAGATCATATATTATTTGATGAATTACATATTATGGTAAAAGTGCCTATGAATTTCTTTAAAAAGATTTTGAAAATAGGTATTCCAACTGGTCTACAAAGTATGTGTTTTACTTTTATTTCTATGATTATTGCAAGATTCATAGCAAATTATGGCGATGTTGCAATAGCAGTGCAAAAAGTAGGTTCACAAATAGAATCTATTTCATGGATGAGTGCTGAAGGATTTGGAAATGCTTTGAATGCTTTTGTAGCTCAAAACTATGGTGCAGAAAATGTTAAACGAGTTAGACGAGGAACTATGTCAGCATTAAAAACTTGTGTATTATGGGGGATTTTCACTACACTTGTTTTACTCATTTTCCCAAAAGTGATTTTCCAAATCTTTATTAGTGAACCAGATGTTATACCAATGGGAGTAGATTACCTACGTATTTTAGCTTTATCACAATTAGGTATGTGTGTAGAAAGTACGCTTGCAGGAGCGTTGAATGGTTTAGGAAAAACAACAATTCCTTCTGTTGTATCTGTTGTTTTAACTGCAGCAAGAATTCCAATGGTTATGATTTTATCATCAACATTCTTAGGGCTTAATGGTATTTGGTGGGCAATTTCTATTTCAAGTATTTTAAAAGGTATCGTTATAGCAATCTGTTATGTTTTTGTGAATAGAAATTTAAAGCAGGTGAGTTTTCAAGGAGTTTAATCTCCTTTTTAAATTTAATAAAATAGATTTTTTCTCTATTGAATGTAGTATTTAAAACTATTTATATTGACGATTATAAAAATATATGTTACTTTTATATTATGAGTATAAGAGGTGTGATATTATGAAAATTATTACTGATTCTGGTTCGTTATTTTCTCCAGAGAGTGGAAAAGCATTAGGAGTGGATGTATTACCTTTAAATGTGATTGTGGATAAAAAGAGTTATAAGGAATTTGTAGATATTCAAAGTTATGAATTTTTAGAACTTGTGAAGGAAGGACATATTCCTAGTTCATCTCAACCATCTATTGGAGAAACAATGGAGTTATTTGAGCAATATGATGGAGAAGATGTTTTAGTGATTCATATGGCTGATGGATTATCTGGTACATATCAAAGTACAATGTCTATCAAAGAAGATATGCAACATCCTGAAAAAATTCATGTGATTAACTCTATGACTTTATGTGGTCCTGAAAAATATTTGGTTGAAAAAGCTGTGCAGTTAAGAGATGAAGGTATGCATATTGATGATTTAATGAAAGAAATACATAAATGTATTGCTAGTGAAAAGTCTTTCTTAATTCCTCAAGATTTTAATTTCTTAAAAAGAGGAGGACGTTTAACACCTTTAGCTGCAACTGTTGGAGGTATGTTAAAAATCGTGCCTATTATGGGAAAAACTGCTGATGGAAAACGTTTAGAAAAGTTTGCTATTAAAAAGACAATAAAAGCAGCAGTGAAAGAAATTATAAAAGCTTTACAGGAACATGGTGTAGATAAAGATTATAGAATTTATGTGAGTCATGGTGGTGTTCTTGAACAAGCACAAGGTATTGTAAAACAATTACAAGAAGCTTTTGAAAATGTGAAAATTGAATTACATGAATTATCACCAGCATTTATTACACAAGGTGGTCCTGGTTGTATAGCTATACAAACGATACATATTTAAGCGGCATGTCCGCTTTTTTTCATAATTTGAAAACTATTTGCTTAGGATTCGTATATAATGGTGCCTATCATGGAGAAAAAGTAAAAAAGCGCCAGGACTGTATTTACAGTTGACGAGGACCAGATTTATCGAAAGATTCGGCGGATGATCTGGAGGTTGATACAATCTTAATCAATAGTTAAAAACAGTTTGTGAAAATTGAACAAAGCTATTGTGGTATCCTTCATGAAATATATATACGGAGGATTTTTTTATGTGTGGAATTACTGCTTTCACAGGGCAAATAAGTGCTTTGCCATTTTTAATGCAGGGTTTAGAGAAATTGGAGTATCGTGGATATGACTCGGCAGGTGTTACATTAGTGGGTCAAGATTGTTTAAAGACTTATAAAGTTAAGGGACGTTTGAAAGATTTAGAAGATATTTTAAATGTTGAAGAACATAGTCAAGTTACAGGGATAGGACATACTCGTTGGGCAACGCATGGTATTCCTAGTGAATTAAATTCACATCCACATATGAACGAGAATCAAACGATTTCTATAGTTCATAATGGTATTATTGAAAATTATCAAGAAATAAAAGATGATTTAATTAAGAAAGGATATACATTTATATCACAAACTGATAGTGAGGTAATTGTACACTTAATTGACTTTTATAATCAGGGGGATATTTTTGAAGCAGTTAAAAAGACTTTAAAGAGACTTCAAGGGAGTTATGCATTGTGTATTGTTTCTTCATTCTATCCAAATCAAGTCATTGTAGCTAAAAAAGAGAGTCCTATGATTTTAGGACAATACCAAGATGGAACATTTTGTGCTAGTGATATACCGGCTGTACTTGAATATACACGTGATGTCATTGTTTTAGACGATGGACAAATGGCGATATTAACTCCTGATAAGATTCAAGTATATGATTATGATGGTCAATCTATAGATGTAGATATAACACATATTCCTTATGATTTACAAGCTGCTCAAAAAGGTGGTTATGAGACTTTTATGTTAAAGGAAATACATGAACAACCACAAGTTATTTTTGAAACATTACGTAGTTATTTACATGGAAATGATATTCAAATAAAGGCATTGAATCAATTGGATTGGAATTGGAAATCTTTTCAAAAAGTTTATTTTATAGCTTGCGGAACAGCATATCACGCTTGTTTATATGCTCAATATTTGTTTGAAAAATGGATTCATATTCCTGCTATTTGTATGCCAGCAAGTGAAATGAGATATAGAGAACCACGTATTGATAAAAAGACATTATGTATATTTGTAAGTCAATCTGGTGAAACAGCAGATACTTTAGCAGCTTTAAAACTTATCAAAGAAAAAAAGGGTAAAAGCCTTTCAGTAACGAATGTATTAGGATCTTCGTTGGATAGAATGTCTGATTGTACATTATATACATGTGCTGGTCCTGAGATTGCTGTAGCAAGTACAAAAGCATATACAACACAGTTAGTGTTATTAGGAGTTATGATGTTTGCTTTATCACAAAAAATGGCTGTATTACCCAATGATGCAAATGACTTCTTAGAAGAATTAGAAAGATTACCAAGTTATATTGAAAAAACATTAACTCAAGAACAAAAAATAGCATCATATGCTCAATTATTTAAAAATCAAAAAGATGCTTATTTTATTGGAAGACAACTTGATTATGTGAGTGTTGTAGAAGGAGCATTAAAATTAAAAGAAATTTCTTATATACATGCTGATGCGTATTATGCAGGAGAATTGAAGCATGGACCAATAGCATTAATTGAAGAAAACAGTCTTGTTGTAGCAGTGGCTTGTCAAGAAAATATTATTGCTAAAACGTTATCAAATATTCAAGAAACAGTGACAAGAGGTGCAGAAGTTCTATTCATAACAACAGAAAATCAAAAAGGAGATGGATTTAAACATAGTATACATATACCTTCTATACATCCATTATTAACTCCAGTATTAGTTGCTATTGTCCTTCAATTGTTAGCTTATTATGTAGCTCTTAGTAAGGAGTGTGATGTGGATAAACCACGTAATCTAGCTAAATCAGTAACAGTAGAATAAAATAGTTGATATAGTGGGAATAAGATGTTTTGAATATATTGGAGATGTATTTATAGATCTTATATTAAGAGTATATAATAAAATTTATTTAAAGAAATGTGTTCTTAAAAATGGAATACGTGGATAGATGAATTTTTGTAAATATAATAATAGAGATTTAATGAAGAGGATAAGAGTTTAATCTTATTCTTTTTTTGTTTTGAAAGCTCTTTCATTGTGCAATGAGTTTTATAAAGTTTAATTGAAGAATTGTTGAAAGTAAAAACTGATAATCGTAGAATGATTGCTGTTTTTAATTAAAAAAAGTATGATACATATAAAGGAAAGGAGAGGAAATGATGCTAGAGAGGATAAAAGAACATCTTATTGTATCATGTCAAGCTCTTGAAGATGAGCCATTGCATTCATCGTTTATCATGTCAAGAATGGCTTTAGCAGCATATCAAGGTGGAGCAAAAGGAATAAGAGCTAATTCAATAGCAGATATTCAGGAAATTAAAAAAACAGTAGATTTGCCCATCATTGGGATAGTAAAAAGAGATTATGATAATTGTGATGTTTATATTACACCGACGTATCAAGATGTGGATGACTTGG
>CALDMQ010000096.1 GCA_937917505.1 uncultured Erysipelotrichaceae bacterium
TAAATCAATAGCATCTAATTTTTCACCAGTCCCAATAAATTTAATTGGCACATGTGTAATATGTCTAACTGATAAGGCTCCACCACCACGAGAATCCCCATCTAATTTTGTAAGAACCGCTCCAGTAATCCCTAATTGTTCATTGAAAGATCCAGCAACATTAACAATGTCTTGTCCTGTCAACGCATCAACAACCAATAAGATTTCACTTGGATTAACAATCCCTTTAATATTCTTTAACTCTTGCATTAAAGGTTCATCAATATGTAAACGACCAGCAGTATCAATAAGTACAACATCATGATTATTTGCATAAGCATAACTCATTGCTTCAGTAACAATATCTTCTGCTTTTACATCAGTACCTTTTTCAAATACTGGAATATTTAATTGTTGCCCTAATGTTTTTAACTGTTCCATAGCTGCAGGACGATAAATATCTGCCGCAACCAATAATGGTTTTTTACTATATTTCTTTGTTAATAACTTTGCAATTTTTCCAGAAGTTGTTGTTTTCCCTGAACCTTGTAACCCAACCATCATAATTACAGTAGGTTGTTTAGATAAATTCAGTTCACTGACTGTTGTTCCTAATAAATCAACCAACTCATCATGAACAATTTTAACAACAAGTTGTCCAGGTTTTAAAGAACCAATAACATCTTGTCCTAACGCTTTTTGACGTGTATTGTCAATAAACTCTTTTACAACTTGGAAGTTCACGTCTGCCTCTAATAATGCTAAACGTATCTCACGAAGCATTTCCTCCATATTGTCTTCAGTTAAAGTTGCTTGACCTCTTACTTTTTTTAAACTATTCTGTAATCTTTCTGAAAGTGACTCAAAAGCCATATTTCACCCTCCTATATTCTCTTTAACATTTCTAAATAATCTAGTAAATCATCATGCGATGAATTTTGTTGTTGTTCAATACGCTCTATCAACTCTAAACGTTGTTGGTGTTTTTCTAATAAATGTAATTTATCTTCATATTCTTCTAACAAATGAACTGCTCTTTTTAAATTATCATAAACTGCATTACGACTCACATCTAAATCCTCTGCAATTTCAGATAGAGATAAATCTTCTTCATAATATAAACATAAATATTCTTGTTGTTTTTTCGTTAACAAATCTAAATAACAATCCATTAACAAATTAATTCTTTGGGTTTTCTCAATTTGTGATTCCATAACATTACTCCATTAAATCCTTACACAATCCATAAATATATTGTTCAAGATCAAATTCTTGTAAATCATCCATAGATTCACCAAGCCCAATAAACTTCACTGGAATATTCAAAGCATCTTTGATAGATAAAACAATCCCACCTTTAGCTGTACCGTCCATCTTTGTTAAAACAAGTCCTGTAATATCAGTAATCTTAGAAAATTCTTGTGCTTGAGATATACCATTTTGCCCAGTCGTTGCATCAATAACCAACAATGTTTCTTGTGGACCTTGCGGAACAACACGTTTAATAATACGATTCATTTTTTCAAGTTCATTCATTAAGTTGACTTTATTTTGAAGGCGTCCTGCTGTATCACAAATCAAAACATCAACATTTTTTTCTTTTGCTTGTTTTAATGCATCAAAAACAACAGAAGCAGGATCTCCACCCTCTTTACCTTTAACACATTCAATATTCAAACGTTCAGCCCATACTGCTAATTGATCAATAGCTCCAGCTCTAAATGTATCTCCAGCAGCAACCATAACTGATTTACCTTCATTTTTCATCATATGTGCTAATTTAGCAATAGTTGTTGTTTTCCCTGCACCATTAACACCAACCATTAAAATAACAGTTAAATCATTATCATCATAGTTAATCTTTGTTGTCATAAACGAATCATTTGCATAAATAACAAACATTTTATCAATGATAATATCATTAATATCTTGTGGATTTTTGATATTTTGTAAACGAACTTCTTTCTTAATTTCATCTACAATTGTCATAACCATTGATACCCCAACATCACTCATAATTAAGATGTTTTCTAATTCTTCAAAATACGATTCATCTATCTCTCTATATCTTGCGGCTAATTCATTAATTTTAGAAGAAAATGATGAACTCGACTTATCTAAACCTGCAACATATTTATCATTTTGTTTAGCTGATTTTCCAACCAATGCTTCTTTAACTTTACTAAAGAATCCCATAAGAATCCTCCTTTACTTAATATAAAAACTTATAAATATAACTCTATCATTTCTGTAAGTTTTGTCAACTTTTTTCAATCTTATATTTTTGAAAAAATTTTATCAAAATTACAAATTATAATGATTTTTGTATAAATATCTGTATAATGAAAATCAGGAGGGCAGTTTATGGTAAAAGCTATATTTTTTGATATTGATGGAACTCTTGTCAGTTTTAAGACACATCAAGTTCCAAAATCTACTTTTGATGCTTTATGCAAGTTAAAGGAACAAGGAATCAAACTCTTTATTGCAACTGGAAGAGGTAAAGATGGACTTGATGTTTTAAATGATTTCCCTTTTGATGGTTATATTACTTTAAATGGTCAATATTGTTATAACAGTAAACAACTTATTTATGAAAACACAATCCAAACAGAAGATTTACAATTCTTATTAGATTATTTAGACAAACACCCATTCCCTTGTGGATTTACTGAACGTGTTGATGAAATTCATCAAATCACACATAATGATGATCATCCTGCTGGAGATTGTAGCAATGTTATTCACCACAAAGTTTATCAATGTATGTGTTTTATAGATGAAAAAGAAGAAAAAGAATTATTAAAATTTATGCCCCATTGTACTTCAGCAAGATGGCACCCATTATTTACAGATATTTCTCCTCTTGGTGGAACAAAACAAAATGGTATTGATCAGTTTTTGCAACACTACAACATAGATTTATCTGAAACAATGGCTTTTGGTGATGGTGGAAATGATATTCAAATGTTAGAACACGTTGCTATTGCGATAGCAATGGGAAATGCAAATGACGAAGTCAAAAATATCGCAGACTATGTGACTGACGACGTTGAACATGATGGCATCATGAAAGCTTTACAACATTTTCAACTGATATAATAAAAACATCGTTTCGAATTTGAAACGATATTTTTATATAGGATAAAACTTTAAATGTCTTATTCATCTCTTTTCACAATTGTGTAATATGATCGAGCCGTAATTGAATAAATCAGTATATAAGCTAAAGTAAAGACGCCAATACAAGCTAAAGTACAATAAATATATAATTTTGTATCAGATAACATTAACATAGAAAGTAATTTACTAATAATTGGAAAAGCAAATGCTAAATGAATAACTGCAGTCACTAATGGTAAAAAGAAAACTGTCAATACTTGAGAATTAATAGATGTTTTAACCATTTTATTGTCCATACCGACTTTTTGCATAATCTCATAACGTTCTTTATCCTCATAACCTTCAGTAATTTGTTTATAATAAATAATTAAAATTGTTGCCATTACAAATAATACACTTAAGAAAATGCCTATAAACAAGAACCCACCATATAACGCAATGAATCCTGCATAACTAACTGTTTTACATTCAACATCATATCCCTCAAGTCCTATATCTCCCAGATGTTTTATTAATGAACTATAATATCTTTCAATGATAGTATTAGATGCCTCAATATCAAATCCATAGTAATCATATAAATTGGAACTATAATCCCCATAGGCTTCTTTTTGTAGTTGATAAATATCATTTAAAATTGATTCATCTTTCACAACAATAAAATATCCAGAAGCTACATTTGCTGCAGCATTTCCATTGCCCATAAATTCATTGACTTTGTTTTTAATTTTAAATTTGTAATCAAACACTTCAAAATGATTGTATTTAAATTCTTTTCTATTTGCATACAACAATATTTCATCATCATCAAGTGTATAATCTGTATTCATATTCCGATTGTAATCATCTAAATCACTAACCATGATTGTACAAATATCATCAGTCATATTAGCAAAAGTATTATCTCTATTGGTAAAAATAAATTGATTTTGTTGATATCCAGAAAATTCTACATATCTATAATCAAGAACATTTGATTTTTCCAAATGATTTTCTTCAAGAAGTTGATTGGATACATTGCGAATCTTTTGAATATCCTCATCATTTGCTTGTGTATAAGCAATAATTTCTCTTGGATACCTTTGTTTCGTTAAATCTTCCATACCAATCCACAAACTAAATGTTGTAGAAATCATCACAAGAACCATTGTTGACAAGATACAAATATTAGCAAGTCCTGCTGCATTTTGTTTCATACGATAAATCATACCTGATACACTAATGAAATGTGTCGGCTTGTAATAATATCTTTTATTTTTCTTCAATGTTTTTAATAAGGTTACACTTCCAGCAGTAAACAATAAATAC
>CALDMQ010000097.1 GCA_937917505.1 uncultured Erysipelotrichaceae bacterium
CTCAACATCATTTATATATCTATCACCAAAAAAGAAGTTCTATTTATGTGATGAACGCTGATGAATTTATTGATGCTTATCAAGAACTATCAACTATAAATAATAAGGATTAAGGGCTATACTTGTAAGAGTATAGTTTTTCAATATCTAAAGTGATATGGTAGTTTTATTGAAAGTGGGGAATCATGATGAAAATAAATGAGCGTTGTTTACCTTGTTTGGTTAATCAAGTTGTAAAGATGACACAAATGACAAATTCTACAAATAATGAAGAATTATTTCATAAAGTTTTTGCTTATATGAGTGAAATGGATTTTCATAAAACAAATCCTGAAATCATTGGACATGTCTTTAAGCTTGTGAAAGAGTATTTGAATAATGATGATCCATATCAACATATTAGAAAGAATTATAATGATTTGTTTTTAAATCAGCTTGTGGAGTTAGAAAAGAAGATTACAGATTTTAAAACAGCTGTAACTTATGCGATAGCTGGAAATATTATTGATTTTAGTCCAATCCACCAAGATGAACATTTAGATGTTTTATCTTTCTTTGAACATATTGATAATTATGAATATTCTATTAATGATGTTAAAGAATTATATAAAGATATATTAAATGCAAAGCAATTATTATATATAGGAGATAATTGTGGAGAAATCTGTTTGGATTTATTACTTATTAAACAAATTAAAAAAATAAATCCTTCTTTATATATTTATTTTGCGACAAGAGGAGAAGCTGTTGTTAATGATTCAATTGAGGAGGATGCTTATTATGTTGAGATTGATTATTATGCAACGATTATTCATAATGGCGATGGTTCTTTAGGGACAGTTTTGAATCGAACAAGTGATGATTTTTTAAATATTTATCATATAAGTGATTTGATTATTGCAAAAGGACAAGCAAATTATGAAAGCTTGAGTGAAGAGAAGAAGAATATCTATTTTTTATTAATGGTAAAATGTTTGGTTATTGCCAATTATCTACAAGTACCTGAAAAAACATTTGTTTGTTTGAAAAATATGAAAAGAATATAGTGAAATAAAGGAAGTTCGTGAATAGGACTTTCTTTTTTGTTTATACTATGATAATGAAAGGAGAGAGAATATGGATTTTCAAACGAGTCAAACAAAAGAGAATTTAATGCGTGCTTTTGCAGGTGAATCCCAAGCGAGAAATCGTTATACATTTGCAGCAGGAGAGGCTTTGAAACAAAAACAACATATGATTGCGGATGTCTTTTATTTAACTGCGAATCAAGAAAAGGAACATGCTTTAATTTTTTATAATCATTTACAAGAATTGGCTGGACAAAGTATTCAAATCGATGGAAGTTATCCTGTTGATTTATCAACAGATTTAACGACTTTACTTGATTATGCATCACATAATGAATTTGAAGAAGCAGATGATGTGTATTTGCGTTTTGCTGAAGTAGCAAAACAAGAAGGTTTCTTAAAAGTTGCACAAGATTTTTTAAATATTGCAGATATTGAAAAAGTACATGGGAAACGTTTCTTGAAGATTGCGGAATTGATTAAAAGCAATCAACTTTACTCAAGCCCATCAACAACAACTTGGTTTTGTTTAAATTGTGGTTTTATTTTTGAGGGAACACAAGTTCCAGAAAAATGTCCGGTTTGTGACCATGATCAAGGATATTTTATGCGTTTAGGTTCAGCGCCTTATACATGTGAAGATTTATATAAAAAGCAATAGAGTACTATTGCTTAAATAAATTGGTTGATAGATAACGATCGCCACCATCAGGAAGAATAACAACGATATTTTTATCTTTGTTTTCTTCTTTTTTTGCGATTTGAAGACTTACGTATAATGCGGCTCCAGATGATATACCTGTAAGAATTCCTTCGGTTTTAGCAAGCATACGTGAAGTTTCAAAAGCGTTATCGCTTTGAACTGTTATGATTTCATCGTAGATTTGTGTATCTAATATCTCAGGTACAAAATTTGCACCAATTCCTTGTATTTGATGTGGTCCTGATTTGCCTTGACTAAGTAGTGGGGAATCATAGGGTTCTACACCAATGATTTTGATATGTGGATATTTGTTTTTGAAATAATGGCCAAGTCCTGTGATTGTACCACCTGTTCCAATCCCAGCGACGATGATATCAATTTGTCCTTTCATTTGTTCGTCAATTTCTGGTGCAGTAGATAATTCATGAGCATAAGGATTGCTTAGATTGGTAAATTGACTCGGTATAAAACTGTTGGGAATATCTTTGGCTAATTCTTCAGCTTTGATAATTGCACCACTCATTCCTTGTTTTCCTGGTGTTAAAACTACCTTTGCGCCATAGGCTTGCATTAATGTTATACGTTCTTGACTCATAGAATCAGGCATAACAATAATGACCTCAAAACCGAGTGATGTTCCAACAGCACATAATCCAATGCCAGTATTTCCGCTTGTTGGCTCAATGATTGTTGTGCCTTTTTTTAAGAATCCTTTTTCTATAGCATCTAATAACATTTGTTTTGCGACACGATCTTTGATACTTCCTGCTGGGTTATAATATTCTAATTTTGCAAAAATATGTCCGTATGAACAGATATTATCTTCTATACGATGTAATTGTAATATTGGAGTTTGTCCAATTAAATCGACCAAATGATGATAGACTTGCATAAATTCACCTTCTTTATGATGATAGACTTGCATAAATTCACCTTCTTTTTTAAGTATAGTCTTATTATAAAGAAGTTATGTTATAAATTCAAAAGATGTGATACAAATTTATGGATGATTATGTTATAATGTATGCTATGTAAGGGGAGGGAAATCGATGATTTGTTATGATAAAAATGATATAGAGGAATTAAACGAGCATGAAGGAAAGTATTATATGCCTAATGCTTTATTTGATACAATGCAATTTAAGTTGGTGAGATTAGAAGTGAAATGGGCTTATGTTGCTTGTTTAAATGTATTATTACAAAGTCCTTGTTTTGATAAAGAAGGCAATGCTTATATGAAAGATGATCATCCACAAATAATTCAAGTCTTAAAAGATTTAGCTCATAAGAGTGTGGATCGTGAAAAGATTGTTGGTTATTTAGATGAAATGGAAGATATGGGATTAATAGAAAGACATGGTAGAGATATTTATTTAAAAAAGATATGTAATATCT
>CALDMQ010000098.1 GCA_937917505.1 uncultured Erysipelotrichaceae bacterium
TATGATGAGGAATCTCAACATGTTCTTTAATAGAATCAATTCTTAGCTCATAACCAATAGACATTAACATTGTTAACCCATCAATATAATACTCTAATAAAGACTTATGATTAATAGGTTCTTCTTTTTCCCAAAATAAATAACAACGTGATTCTTGAGCAACCATTCCTAAATCATGTAAAAAAGATAAAATCTTTTGATTAATTCTTTTGACATTTAAAACTTCATTCTTTGTTTCTTGAAGTTCTCTATTGATATAGACTTCATATAATTTTGAAACATCATTCATAATATCACCCTCTTAACTCTTATTATATACAAGAATATGAATAGCATTTGAACTATATGTTAAGAATACCTAGATGTTCTAATAAAATCTTTGTTCCTATGATAATGAGAATAAGTCCACCAGCCATTTCTGCTTTAGATTTATACTTAGAACCAAAGATATGACCAATCTTGACCCCAATCATAGAAATAATAAAAGTCGTCATTCCAATAATAACAATTGCATAAATGATATTGACATTTAAAAAGGCAAATGTCACACCAATAGCTAAAGCATCAATAGAAGTTGCAATAGCAAGTGGTATCATAGCTTTAAAAGAAAAGTCAGGATCACATTCTTCATCATTATCAAATGATTCTTTAATCATATTGATACCAATTAATAAAAGAAGAATAAAAGCAATCCAATGATCAATATTTTCAATCCTATCTTTAAATTGAACCCCTAAAATATAACCAATTAAAGGCATTAAACCTTGAAAAAATCCAAAATATCCACCACATATTAAAGAATGTTTTAATTCCAATTTTCTTGTTGATAAACCTTTACACACACTTACCGCAAAAGCATCCATTGCTAAACCAACGCCAATAAATAAAATTTCAATAAAGCTCATCAATAACCCTCCTATACAAATAAAAAAGAGACTGACTGCAAAAAAATGCAGACAAGTCTCATTATTTAAAATCATGCCAGATAGATTCTATCAGTATGTTGACATGATTACACTTGTAAGTGCTAATTACTCCCTTATCTGTGCGCATTATAACAACATTACCAAGTCTTGTCAATTTTCTTTTTCTATATCATCTGCGCCAATAATTTCAGCCTTGTATTGATTACTTGTGAGTTCTTGTAAGGACTCTAGCAGTTTTTCATCTCTTAAATAACAATGATATGTTACTTGTTCATTATATTCTTGATGAATACACATAATGTTGGATTGTTTAAGCAAATGTTCAAATTTTCTTGTGAAAGCATAATCAATTGTAATTGCATATAAATTCACACGTTCTTTTTCTACAATTTCTGCAACTTTCAAAGCTTCTGCAACACTTTGCGTATACGCTCGTGTTAATCCACCTGCACCTAATTTAATACCACCAAAATATCTTGTGACAATGGCAATAATATTAGTGAGGTTTTGCATTTTTAAGACATTGAGCATTGGTAAACCAGCTGTTCCTGAAGGTTCGCCATCATCGTAAGCACGTTCATAAGAACCGATGATATAAGCCACACAATTATGAGTCGCATCTGCATGACTATATTGTTCAATCAAATCTTTTGCCTTATCAACATCACTACATGGAATAAGTGTGCATATAAACTCAGACTTTTTAATAATTAATGTATGTTGTGTCAGTTCTTTTACAGATATCATGCTTTTCACCTCTTGCATTATTATAACTGATTCTTTTTTGTTTGTCTAAAGGAAGTCATCGAATAATGATAATTGAACTGCATCTTGTTTTGATTCAAAGGTTTTGAGATAAGCAAAGAGTTGATCGTTATCACAAATAATATGGTGCTTGTGACAAACATTGTGAAGTAATTGATTTAACTCTTTTTCATGAGGACTTGTATTGACATACTGTGTACCAAAAGTTTGAATATACTTATCTTTCATACCTGGAAACAAACGGTCAAGTTGTGAATAAAAATATTCACGATTACCTTCTCTTAAAGTTACGCCCATACCAAAATGGATAATGCCATAAACTTTAGCTTCAATACAATATTTTAAAATACCATAAAGATTTTCTTTTGTATCATTGATAAAAGGAAGAATAGGACATAACCATACAATTGTAGGAATTCCTGCTTCATTTAATTTTTTAAGTGTTTCAAAACGTTCTTTTGTTGTGCTGACATGAGGTTCTAATTTTTGACATAGTTCTTCATCATAAGTTGTCATTGTCATTTGAACAACACATTTTGTTTTTTCATTAATACGTTTAAGTATATCTATATCTCTTAAAACAAGGCTTGATTTTGTAATAAGCGTAAATCCAAATCCGTATTTTTCAGCAAGTAATAATGCTTGTCGTACATATTGTAATTGATTTTCAAGAGGAATATAGGGATCAGTCATAGAACCAGTAGCAAGCATACATTTTTGTCGTTTTCTTTTTAATTTATCTTCTAGTAATTCAATTGCATTTTCTTTTACTTCGATATCTTCAAATGCATGTTCCATGTGATAACAAACACTTCTTGAGTCACAATAAATACACCCGTGGGTACAACCACGATATAAATTCATACCATTATGTGAAGATAAAATTCCTTTTGCTTTGATATAATGCATTTTTATTCTCCTTTATAAATCGAATATAAATAATGTTAATTTTCGCTATAATAATATGTTACAAATTCACTTTCTTTTTCGTACCAACATTTATAAAAGTCGTATTATCTTCTTTCGTAATAGAATGAACTTTATCTTGATTTAAAGTTTCAAAAGCATAGTGAATATTTCTTTGATAGATTTATTAGAGACGTCATATTTATAAGTATACAGGGCATAAGAGTTTTGTAAGATTTTTGATAAATCATTTTTTAGCGATTGTATTAGCAAGTGTTATACAAATAGGTGAAATAACAATACAAAGAACAAACATACTATTAAAATCAAGAATATGTGTCGCTGCTAATAATAGTAAAATTCCTTCTACATCTAAAGTTATCGCTAATATTCTACATAATTTCTTTTGATCGTATTTATCCCTTTCCTCTTGACTCATTGTATTATATCCAGCAATCAATCCAGTAAATTTTCCCATATAAAAAGGTATTGATAAAATTAATAAAAATAGACCAGATATTAATAAAACTGTATTCATCATAATCACTCCTTTTTATTATTATAACATGATAAAAAATGAAAAGAATAAGAAAGTCATGTATAATAAATATGGTGAAGAAAATGATTTATATGGTAATGATAAATATAGTTGGATTATTTTTGATGTTTTTAGATAAGGAAAAAGCGAAGCGTCAAAAGTGGAGAATAAAAGAAAGAGATTTATTTATAGTGGCGATGTTTGGTGGAAGTTTAGGTATATGGTTAGGAATGTATGTGTTTCATCATAAGACAAAACATATGTCTTTTGTTTTAGGGATACCTATTCTTTTGATTATACAAATAGTTATTTTTTTCAAATTATGGTAGTTGTTTGAAAAATAAAAAAATCGAATTATAATAAAAGAAATGAGGAGGAGGTAATTTTATGAGTGACTGGTGGAAAAATGAGATAGCTTATCAAATATATCCAAGAAGTTTTAAGGATAGTAATCATGATGGTATAGGTGATATTAAGGGGATTATTGAAAAACTAGATTATTTAGAAAATCTAGGAGTGACATTGCTTTGGTTATGTCCTATCTATAAATCTCCAATGGATGATAATGGATATGATATTTCTGATTATTATGATATTAATCCAGAATTTGGAACGATGCATGATTTAGAAGAACTCATTGAAAAAGCTAAAGAAAAGAATATCAAAATTATTATGGATCTTGTGATTAATCATACTTCTGATGAACATCCATGGTTTCAAGAAGCAATTGCAAATCCCAAGAGTCCATATCATGATTATTATATTTTTAAATCATCTAAAAATAATCAAGAACCAACAAATTGGAGAAGTGTTTTTGGAGGTTCAGTTTGGGAAAAAGTAGAAGGTAGAGATGAATATTATTTCCATGCCTTTTCTAAACGCCAACCTGATTTAAACTGGGAAAATCCTAAAATGCGTCAAGATTTATATAAAATGATAAATTGGTGGTTAGAAAAAGGAATTGCAGGATTTAGAGTAGATGCGATTAACTTTATTAAAAAAGATCAACGTTATCAAGATGGTCCAATTGATGGAACAGATGGTTTATCTGCTTGTTTTGCTTTTTCAAGAAATCAAGTAGGAATTGAGAAGTTTTTTGAGGAAATGAAGAGAGAAACATTTGCTAAACATAATTGTATGACAGTTGCTGAAGCAGTTGGTGTGGATTATCCTGATTTAGGTATTTTTATTGGAGAAGATGGATGTTTTTCGATGATGTTTGATTTTAATTATTCTAATTTTGATATTGGTGAAGATGAAGAATGGTTTAAAAGAAAAGAATGGAAACCTAAAGATTATCGTAAATTATTATTTACAAGTCAAAAGGAAATACAAAAAATTGGATGGGTGGCAAGTTTTCTAGAAAATCATGATCAACCACGTTGTATTGATAAACTTATTGTAAGAAAAGAAGATAGAAATTATTATTCTAAAACAATGCTTGCTGGAATGTTCTTTTGTTTAAGAGGAACACCATTTATTTATCAAGGTCAAGAAATTGGAATGGAAAACTTTACAAGAAAAAGCATTGATGAATTTAATGATATTGGAAGTGTAGGGCAATATCAACGTGCTATGGAAGAAGGATATACAAAAGAGGAAGCTTTACATTTCTTAAATTTAAGAAGTCGAGATAATACACGCACACCAATGCATTGGGATGATAGTAAATATGCTGGTTTTTCAGATGCAAAACCATGGATAAGAATGATGGATAATTATAAGGAAGTCAATGTATTGAAACAATTAAATGAAGAACACTCTGTCTTTCGTTTTTATCAAAAGATGATAGCTTTACGTAAACAAGTGTCTATCTTAGTTGAGGGTGATTTTGAAGAAATAAAGCAAATGCCTGATGATGTGATTGCTTATTCACGTGTGAGTGATGAAGGACGCATTCATTGTTTATGTAATTTTAGTCATGATACTTTAATGATTAAAGATATACAAGGAGATGTATTATTAAATAATTATTCTCAATATCAAGTAGGAAAATTAAAACCATTTCAATTTGTTTGTATCAAAGAGTAAAAGAGAGGATTTTGTCAATCTTTGATAGGTGAGTATCAGTTGTCAAAAAAGAAATATTAGACTATAATAAATAAAAATCTTTAAAGAAATGAGGTAGGTAAGTCATGAGTAAAATAGCTATATTGGCAGATAGTGGTTGTCAAATTGAGATTGGAAAATATGAAGAACAAGGATTATTTATTGTACCTTTATGTATTACAATGAAAGAAGAAACATATTTAGATCAAAAAGATATAACAAGTCTTGAAATCTTTGAAAGAATGGAAAGAGAAAATATCATGGTTATGACTTCACAACCGTCAACTGGTCAAATGATGGAAACAATTCAAAGAATTAAAGATTTTGGATATGATGAAATATTAGCATTACCAATTGCAACTGGATTATCTTCTACTCTTAATGGTATGAAAGTCGCAGCAGAAATGTTAGAAATGCCTATAACATTAGTAGATACAAAAGGAACTGCAGGTAATCAAAAATATTTGGCATTCACAGCGATGAAACTTGCTCAAGAAGGAAAATCTACACAAGAAATAACAAACATTATTGAAGAAATGGTTGAACATTCAGGAACAATTATTCTTGCACCTAACTTAGATCATCTAAAAAAAGGTGGGCGTATTACACCAGCAGTAGCTTTACTTGGTAGTATGTTAAAGATAGTCCCTGTTATGGAATTGAATTATGAAATTGGTGGAAAAATCGATTCTCTTGCAAAGGTGAGAACACTTTCTAAAGCCCGTTCTACATTAGTGAATAGAATGATTGAATTAGGGGTTAATGCAAAGGACTATAAAATTACAATTGAACATGTCTTATGTGAAGATTCAGCATTAGAAGTGAAACAACTTGTTTTAGATAAAATCGGAGACGCTGAAATAGAATTAAGAGAATTACCAGCAGTTGTAGGAGCGCATATGGGTGTTGGTGGTTTAGGTGTTCAATATATTAAAAAATATCAAGGATAAATGAGGTGGGTGTAATGACACTATTTGATGAATTAACAAGAAAAGCAGCGAAATTTACTGAAGAAGCTGTGGATAAAACACAAGAATTTGCGGGAAATGCAAAACTTAAACTTAAGATTAAAAACTTAGAATCTGATAGTTATGATGTTTATTGTGAATTAGGCCGTTATTATTACCAGTTAATTAAAGATGAAAATTCAGTTGATGAATATGTTGCGGAGTTAAGAAGTCGTATTTTTGATTTAGAAAGTGAAATTGAGGAATTAAAAAAATTATTAGATGAAGGAGAATAATCTCCTTTTTTATTTTAACTCCCAAAAAAAGGTGTTAAAATAAGTATATCAAAATCATCTCAAGCATAAATTTTATATAATAAAGATATCAAAAGGAGATGATAATGATGAAAAGAAACTATCAAACAACATATGAAATATCATTAAAAACACAAAAAGCATATCTATACCAATGGATAAAAGATGAAACATTACTTTATCAAATCAGTTTATGTATGCATGAAAAGCAATTGAAACAATTGGTTAAATATCATGAAAAAGAGATTTATATGAATGCAAAAACAAGTTTATATCAATCAAAAAATTATGAAATATTAGAAAAAAGATTAATTATTATGAATACATTTTTTGATAATCAAGATTATGACTCACTCAAAAAAGACTTGTTTCATAAACTTCAAAAACAACCTTTAACACTAGAAACTTATTGCGTGTATAGACATTTGATATCAAATTTTCATTTCTATGACTTTATGTTTGATGTGGGTCAAAAGATGTGTGTATCTTTAGAAGAATGTGCAAAGATTTGTGTGATTGAAGATGAATATAAACAAGCTTATTATTATTTAAGTCAATTAGAAACATGTGACAATGAAGTCTTATTAGATTTGATATGTTCATATAGTTTATTAGATTATATGTCTTTAAAAAGAAGATATAAACAAAAACAAAGAGAATGGGTTTTACAGCCGATACATTAGGAGAATATATGGGAAAGAGAATGTATTATATTTTTAAAATTATACAAGAACAAGGAATTGTGAGTGCTAAAGAGATTGTTAAAGAATTAGAGAACTATGATATTTATATTGATGTAAAAACAGTTTATCGTTTGATTAAACATATTAATGATTTCTTTTTTGAATGGGTGGATGGAGAAATTATTATGACCTTAAAGAAAAAAGGTTATATGATTGGAAAAGAGTTATTTTTAGATGGTGAATTGCAGTTTTTATTAGATAGTTTGTATTATCATCAAGATCTTAATCAAGACGATGCATCAGAGTTGAAACGTAAACTTTCTTTTCTCTCATCTTCCCTCCAGCAAGAACACATTACAACTTTACCTTACACACATGACCATTCTTTTTCCTTAATACATAATTTAACTTTAATTATGAAAGCTATTCAAAATGAAAAGGTCCTTTCTTTTCAATATATAGATTATGATGTTTATCAAGATCGTTTTATCGAAATGCCTTCACATCAAGGACAACTCTACTATGTATCACCTTATCAAGTTGTTTCTAATAATAATCACTACTACTTGATTGGTTATAATCCTAAACATCAAGATTCTCTATCAACATATCGTATTGATCGTATGCGAGTTATTCAAACAACACATCAACCAATCATGGAAATGCGTGAACAATTTCATATGCAAAAAGAAATTGAAAAAATGTTGAATATGTTTACTTCACAAAATAAAGAAACTTTACAAATACAAGGAAATCATCGTGTGATTCGTGAGATTGTATCACGTTTTGGAAAAGATATTCATGTTAAAAAGTTATATCATCAACAATATCTTGTGACTATCGAAGATGTGCCTATTTCAGATGGTTTGATTGGTTGGTTAATGATGTTACAAAATCATGTTCAAGTGATTGCGCCTCAAAGTTTAAGAGAAATGATGAAAGAGCGTTTGAATTTAATGAATGAACTTTATCAAGATGTGTTATAATGGAACGGGTAGGTGAGAATATGAGAAAAGTCTTATTATGCTTGGTTATTTGTTTATTATGTGTTGCCTGTGTTCCTCAAGATATGCATATAAAATCTTTGATTGATAAACAAGGGACAACTTTACAAACACGTATTTTAACACCTGGTGGTTATCATAGAAAAGAAGTAGAAAAAGATTCTTTGATAGCTTTTTTAAGGAACTATGATTTAGAAGAAGATGGTAGTCTTGTTTATTTATATAATGGTAAAGAAAAGAAAAATCAAGATGCTCATGTTGCGGTGTTTCAACTGCCAATTGAAAATGTAGATCTCCAACAATGTGCAGATTCGATTATGCGTGTGTATGCTGAGTATTATTATCATAAGAAGGATTATAAGCGTATTGGATTTCATTTTGTGAATGGTTTTTATGCGGATTATGCAAAGTGGCGACAAGGTTATCGTATTCAAGTGAATGGGAATGATGTCAAATGGGTACGTACGAATCAAGATCAAACAACATATGAAAGTTTTCAAAAGTATTTAAGAATTGTGTTTTCATATGCAAGTACTTTATCTATGGAAAAAGAATCTAAAGAAATAAAGGTATCAGATATTCAAGTGGGAGATATTTTTATTAAAGGTGGAAGTCCTGGTCATGTGGTGATGGTTGTTGATAAATGTGAAAATCAAGAAGGCAAAAAAGCGTTTTTATTAGCACAAGGATTTATGCCTGCACAACAATTCCATATTTTAAAAAACGAGAGACATAAAGATGATATGTGGTATTATGAAGATGAAGTCACTTATCCTTTTTCAACACCAGAATATACTTTTGAAAAAGGAAGTTTAAGACGTTTAGAGTATTAAGGAGTTAACTATTATGCAAAAGATTATGATTGTAGAAGATGATGAAGTGATTTCATCTACGATAAAAATGCATTTAGAAAAATGGAATTTTGAAGTGTATGTGGTTGAGGATTTTGAGCATGTTTTAGAAGATTTTTTGAGTTATCAACCATCTTTGGTATTATTAGATATTTCATTGCCTTTTTATAATGGTTATCATTGGTGTCAACGTATTCGTGAAATTTCACAAGTCCCTATTATTTTTATATCTTCTACAAATGAAAATATGAATATTGTCATGGCTATGAACATGGGAGCGGACGATTTTATTAACAAACCTTTTGATCTCAATGTTTTAACAGCAAAGATTCAAGCAATTCATAGAAGAACATATTCATTTTCTAAACAATTTCATATCCTTACATATAAAGACTTGGTTTTAAATCTTGTAGATACAACTATTTCTTATCAAGACAAAATAGTAGATTTAACAAAAAATGAATTAAAAATATTAGAAATTTTATTTCAAAAACCAGAAACATATGTATCTCGTGATGAAATTATGAGTGAATTATGGCAAAGTAGTGCATTTGTGGACGATAATACATTAAGTGTGAATATGAATAGATTAAGAAAGAAATTAGATGAATTTGGTATAGAACAATTGATTCAAGATTATTATCATATTTAAAAAGTCGGTGGATCTTCTATTTGTTTTCTTTATTATTCATAGGTATCTTTTATGTTGTTTTATATTTATATAGTGCTATGATACCGGCAATTAATTATGCTTTGATATTATGTATGTCTTTACTTGTGAGTTACTTTTGTGTTGATTTTTATAAGTATGTAAAAAAGTATAGTCAATTAGAATATTTGCTTCGTCTTGAATATGTGTATATGAATGATTTGCCAAGATGTGCTAATGATATTGAGAAACAATATCAAGACTTATTAAAG
Source organism: uncultured Erysipelotrichaceae bacterium (assembly GCA_937917505.1). Lineage (GTDB taxonomy): Bacteria > Bacillota_I > Bacilli_A > Erysipelotrichales > Coprobacillaceae > CALDMQ01. The sequence goes on from CALDMQ010000098.1 coordinate 9,905, forward strand.
AAAGTTGAAACATTACATACACAATTAAAAAATAAACATGATAATGAATATCAAGATATGTTGGATTACTTTACATTATGGGTACATCAAATCAAAACACCAATATCAGCCTTGCGTTTACTTATTCAGTCTTATGATATATCAAATCAAGAACTTCTTATACAAGTTTTACGTATAGAGCAATATGTAGACATGGTTTTACATTATATAAAAATCAATCAAATGTCACATGATCTAAAATTGAAAAAATATTCATTAAGTCAAATCTTAGATGAAGTCATTAAAAAACAAAGAACATTCTTTATTCATAAGAAAATACAATTACAATTAGAAAATATTGATTTAGATATCTTAACTGATGAGAAATGGATTTCTTTTGTTTTAGAACAAATTCTTTCTAATGCTTTAAAATATACAAAACAAGGTTTTATTCGTATTTATGTAAAAGGTGAGACTTTGTATATTGAGGATAGTGGGATAGGTATCAAAGAAGAAGATTTACCTCGTTTATTTGAAAAAGGTTTTACAGGCTATAATGGGCGAGTGGATAAGAAAGCAAGTGGTTTAGGGTTATATCTTTGTAAACAGGTGATTGATAATTTAGGGTATCATATTCAAATTGTTTCAGAGCTTGGTAAAGGAACGGTTGTGTCTATTGATTTTCATGTGGATGAATTAAAAGTAGAATAACTTACAGAATTGTAAGATTAAAAAGGGGAATTGTAAGATAAATCTATGGTAGCAATAGCCCTTTTTTTATAAACTAAAGATGTACAAGGAGGAAGATGATTATGTCATTGTTAGAAGTTAAAAATTTAAAGAAAGTTTATACAACACGTTTTTCAAATCAACAAGTTCAAGCATTATGTCGCAATCATGGGTGAATCTGGAAGTGGAAAAACAACGTTATTAAATATTCTTGCATCTTTAGATAAACCAACGAGTGGAGAAGTATTATTAAATGGAAAGGATATTACAAGTATTAAAGATAAAGAGATTTCTGAATTTAGAAGAAAAAATTTAGGATTTGTATTCCAAGATTTTAATCTATTAGATACATTTTCTATTAAAGACAATATCTTTTTACCATTAGTCTTATCAAAAGAACCTTATCCGCTGATGAATCAAAAGTTGAAACATCTTGCACCAAAATTAAGAATTCAAGAATTATTAGAAAAATTCCCATATGAAATATCAGGTGGGCAAAAACAAAGAGTTGCTGTTGCACGTGCTTTGATTACTCATCCTCAAATCGTTTTGGCTGATGAACCTACAGGAGCCTTGGACTCAAAGTCTACAGATCAATTGTTAGATATCTTTGATCAAATTAATGAGGAAGGTCAAACTATCTTAATGGTTACACATAGTACCAAAGCAGCAAGCTATGCCAAAAGAGTTTTATTTATAAGAGATGGTGAAGTTTTCCATCAGATTTATAAAGGGAATCAAACAAGAGAACAAATGTATCAAAGTATATCAGATACATTAACATTACTTGCGACAGGGGGAAGATAAGATGAAACTTTTCTTTTATCCACGTTTAGCAATAACCAATATCAAAAAGAATTCACGAATTTATTTTCCCTATTTATTAACCAGTTCTTTTACAGTCATGATGTTCTATTTGATTCATAGTTTATCAAAGAATTCGGGGTTCGTTGATGAAAAAATTGGATCAACAATGTTGCCATTTGTTTTAGAACTTGGAACATATGTTGTGATTATATTTGCATTTATCTTCTTGTTTTATATAAATAGTTTTATGATGAAGCGTAGAAAGAGGGAATTTGCTTTATATAATATACTTGGTATGGAAAAAAAACATGTGATGTCTATTTTGTTTTATGAAACATTATTTGTGACTTTTATTTCACTTGTGCTAGGGATACTTTTTGGTATTTTATTTAGTCAACTCATGTTTTTATGTTTAATTAAATTGTTGCATTTGAATACGGCTCTTACATTTGAAGTTCCGATGACATCATTGTTTATGACTTTAAAAATCTTTTTACCTATCTTTTCTTTGTCTTATGTTTTTAATGTTTTACAGATACAATTATCAAAACCTATTGAATTGTTAAGAGGTGGAGAAATTGGTGAAAAAGAACCTAAAGTCAAATGGTTATTCACTATTATTGGATTTGTATGTTTAGGAAGTGGATATTATATTGCACAAACAATTGAAGATCCTACAAGTGCTATGGTGTGGTTTTTGATTGCGGTCATATTGGTTATTATTGGTACTTATGGAATCTTTACATCAGGATCAATTATGATTTTAAAGATGTTAAAGAAAAATAAAAGATTTTATTATCAAACAAAGCATTTTACATCTGTTTCACAAATGTTATATCGTATGAAACAAAATGCTGTAGGACTTGCTAGCATTTGTATATTATGTACATGTATATTGGTGATGTTATCGTCAACTGTATCTTTATATTTAAGTGTCAAAGATAGTACAAATCTCTTTTTACCACAAGATGTTGCTTTATATGTGTGATGAAAAGAATTTGATAACTTACAAACAACTAGATAATCTTTATCAAAAAGTGAGTGATCAGTTTGAAAAAGAGAATATTGAAGTTGAAAATTATGTTTTAAAAAGAGTTTTTAATGAAGCTGTTACTTATGAAAATGGGAGGTTTATCTTTGGACAAGGTAGTGATGCGTATGATTTTACAATGATTTCAGCTATGAGTGTTGATGATTATAATCGTGCTTATCACAAAAATATGCAGTTAAAGGATAATGAAATATTACTTTATGATAATTTCTTAGATGATAAAGCATCATTAATGTTACAAGATCAAGTTTTTCATGTGAAAGAAAAAATTGATGATTTATATTTAACAGGTGGTCCAGGGATTTATTCTGGTGATAAAGTCGCTACAATTGTTTTTTCAAGTGAAAAGGTTTTACGTTCCACTCTTGATATGACAAGTGTTTTAGATGCTTATACAATGTCATTAGATTATGTTCATGAAAACGATGCTCAAAGAGGAAATGAGATTATTGAAAATACGTATCTGAAGTATTTTCAAAATCATAATGAACTTCAAAAATATGGATATTCTTATGGCTGTGATACAAAGTTAAGCATACAACAAACTTATTTAGATATGTTTGGAAGTTTATTCTTTTTAGGTATTTTCTTAGGACTTTTATTCTTAATGGCAGCAATTTTAATTATGTATTATAAACAACTATCAGAAGGTTATGAAGACCAAAAGCGTTTTGAAATTATGCAAAATGTTGGTATGAGCCAAAAAGAAGTGAAACAAACAATTCGTTCACAAGTGTTAATTTTCTTCTTTTTACCATTGGTTGTTGCAGTGATACATATGGCATTTGCATTTAAGATGATTGTGAAGATGTTTAGTGCTATTGTTTTATCAGAAATGCAATTGTTTGTATGGTGTACTGTGATTTCAGTTATTATTTTAGCAATCATTTATAGTATTATTTATTTCTTTACAGCAAAAACTTATTATAAGATTGTTAAACATTAAAATAATTATGAGCAATATGAAGAAATATTCATGAGGGGTTTATGAGGAAAACTTCTTACTGAAATTTAAAATGACTTACTTGAATACAGATAAGACAAAAAAGCTACTAACAAAAGTTGAAGTTAGTAGCTTTTATTATTAAAAGATTTTAGGTTTATAACGCATATCTGACACTGTATAAATTGTTACAAAAGCATCAGGATCATGGGTATGAATATAATTCATCAGTTTTTGATATTCCTCTCTATCTACAATTGTAATAATTTCATTATGTTTTTCCATATTATAAGCACCTATAGCTTCATAGAAGGTAGCTCCACTATGTAATTCATGAATGATGAAATTACGCATTTCTTGTTCTTTTTGTGTAATGATACAAACTCTACGTTTAAGATTTTGACCAAAGATAAAATTATCTAAAACAAGACCATTGAAATAAGTGCCAAGAATACTTAAAATCACAGATTTAGAATCATAAATAAGAAGCGAAGAGAAAGCAACACACATACCAGCAATAGACATGGCTTTTCCTAAATCAATTCTTAAATATTTATGCATGATCATTGCAACGATATCTAAACCACCACTAGAAGCATTTCTATTAAATAGAATGCATAATCCAATACTTACAACTAGAATATAACAAAGAACATCTAATTCTTGTGAACCTGTCATAGATTGATAGTGAGGGAGAATATGTTCATAAATGCCGATAAAGATTGGTAACATTAAACTTGTATAAAGTGTTTTAATCCCAAATTCTTTCCCGCATAAAATAAATCCAATAACTAATAAAACAATATTTAATATCATAGTGATTGTTGATAATGGTAAGTCTATAAAATGAGTTATAATCATTGCTAAACTTGAAATACTACTGACTGATGTTTGTGATGGAACTAAAAATAGAAAAACAGCGGAAGCAATAATTGCTACTGCAAATGTAAGTATTACGACTTCTTTAAAAATGTCTTTGGTTCTTGTGCTCATAGAAATCTCCTTTTATGGTTGATAGTTTAACATTATACAAGAGAAATGAAAAGAAAAAACTTAACACAAAGTTAAGCTTTTGTCATTTTGATAATTTCTTCTTTTAAAACATTGACCATATCTTCTTGTTTTACTTTACGGATAATTTCACCTTTTTTAATTAAAAGACCTTCCTTGACTCCACCAGCAATCGCTATATCAGCGTGTTTTGCTTCACCAGGTCCATTAACTGCACAACCCATGATTGCTACTGTAATATCTGCATGAATGGTATTTAAGAAATCTTCCATTTCATTTGCGATAGGGATTAAGTCATATTGAATACGTCCACAAGTTGGACATGAAACAAGAGTTGGAACATTTTTGATTAAATCAAGTTCTTTTAATAATGTTTTTGCAACCTTGATTTCTTCTACAGGATCATCACTTAAAGATACACGAATTGTATTTCCAATACCTTCATTTAAAAGAGTACCAATACCAAGACTGGATTTAATTGTTCCACCTAATCTTGTTCCGGCTTCAGTGACACCAATATGTAACGGACAATCAAATGTTTCACTAGCCAGTTTATAAGCCTCAATTGTTAATAAAGTATTTGATGATTTTAATGAGATTGCATAATCATAGAAATCTAATGATTCAAGAATATCAATATGTTTCTTAGCACTTTCTATCATACCTTGTGCTGTTGGTTTACCATATTTTTCTAAAATATCTTTTTCAATAGATCCACTGTTTACACCAATACGAATAGGAATATGTTTCTTTTGACAAGCTTCTACAACAGC
>CALDMQ010000099.1 GCA_937917505.1 uncultured Erysipelotrichaceae bacterium
CGTATTTATGAATGTATTAAAGATGATTTAGAAGTTATTGAATATAAGGATAAAAGAAAAAAGAATTATGATGATCGCATTGATTTTGGCTATAACTCTTTACATTTATTATTGAAGTTTAGTGATAAACGTTGTCAATTAATAGAATATGCAGATTATAAAGATATTGTCTTTGAATTACAGATTCGTACAACAATTCAACATTCATGGGCTGAGATTGAACATGGGTTAGGATACAAATCTCAATACGAAATTCCTAAAGATATTCGTAGACGTTTGACAAGACTTTCAGCAACATTAGAATTATTAGATGAAGAATTTGTATACATTGATAAAGCAATTGATGAATATAATAAAGGAATTGTGCATATAGAGAAAGTTTTAAAAACAGATATTAACTATAACTCTTTAATTCAATATGTGAATAATTCACCAATTATCAATGATATTCTTGAAAAATTACATTTAGAGTTACAATTTGAAATTGAAAGGGATGCTGAATTGATTTCTCAAGCACGATTAATTCAAAGATTTCATTATATGGGTTATACATATATTCATGAATTAGATGATTTTGTTCAAAAGAATGTCGACCAGATTCAAAGTCTTTCTAGAGAAAGAGTTGGATTGTATAGTAAGAAAGAACGTATCAATATTTATAATGTATTGATTTGGATTTCACTTGTTATGCTTGCTAAGGATGGATTAAAAGATCCTGAAGATATTTTCTCTAATGAAGTGATTGAAGATTTAACAAAGTTTACAAAAAAATAGAGGGCGACCTCTATTTTTTCATAAATCCATCTGCAAATGTGACAGGAATACCAAACATAATACCTGTATTTGGATTATCTAAAAATAATCTTAAAGAGCCAAGTAAATAACTTTCATCTGATTCATCAATAGATTTGACCATGCCCGTTGAATCAAGAACAGTTCCGCCATTTACTCCTGCTTTTTTTAAACGTGTTAATCATTCGTCTAATAATTCAACATGATTTAAAACAACAAAGATTGCTTACGTAATCATCAACTCCTTATAACTTATATAGCATAAATATCTAGTTATTGTAGACAATAAAGAGTATAATAAAAATCAATAGGAGGAAAATTTGAAATGAAATATGAATTTAGTCACAGAATGTCAACAATTCAACCCTCAGCAATTAGAGAAATATTAAAAGCAACAGCTGATCCACAAATGATGAGTTTTGCAGGAGGAAATCCTTCTCCTGAAGCTTTTCCGGTCAAAGAAATTGAAAAAATATCTGCCAATCTTTTACATAATGAACCTATCAGTGTATTACAGTATGGTATTACTGAAGGAGATAAAGAGCTTATAGAAGCTTGTATACATTTTGTCAATAGACATGAAAAGAATTATAAAAATCAAGATAAGATGTTAATAACTTCAGGCTCTCAACAAATTATGGAGTTTGCAGCAAAGTGCCTTTGTGATGAAGGGGATGTTATTGTTTGTGAAAATCCTAGTTTTTTAGGTGCATTGAATTCTTTTAAATCTGTGGGAGCAGTTTTGAAAGGTATTGATTATTGTGATGGGCAATTAGATATCAATGCTCTTGAAAAAGTGTTACAAAATGAATCAAGAGTTAAGTTTATATATTTAATTCCTAATTTTCAAAATCCTACCGGATTAACGATGTCATTAGAAGTGAGAAAACAAGTTTTAGCATTAGCTAAAAAATATCAAGTGCTCATTTTAGAAGATAATCCTTATGGTGATTTACGTTTTGAAGGAGAAGCAATTCCCTCTATGAAGTCATTAGATGAAGATGGATTGGTTATTTATGCAGCGAGTCTTTCAAAGATTATTGCTCCGGGAATGCGTATAGCGTGTTGCATAGCACCAACAGAAATTATAGAAAAATTTGTGGTCGCAAAACAAGCAAATGATGTTCATTCAAATTTATGGGCACAACGTGTCATGGCAAAATATTTAAATGACTATGATATTGAAAAACATATAACATATATTCAATCTCTTTATAAAGAAAAATGTGAATATATGTTATCTGAAATGAAAAAAACATTTCATCCAGATGTGAAATATACAATTCCTACTGGAGGTATGTTTATTTGGGCAACATTACCTAATGATGTGAATATGCAACATTTTGTGAAAGAAGCTTTAAAACAAAAAGTTGCGGTTGTTCCTGGAAATGCTTTTTATGTTGATAGTGGTAAGGAGTGTCATAGCTTTAGATTAAATTACTCTACTCCTTCTAAAGAAAAAATCAAAGAAGGTATTCGTATATTAGGTGAATTAACTTATTTAATGCATAAATAAAAATAATAGACATATAATAGATGGTCTAAGGAGGAAAAACTTATGCCATTTATTCATTTAACAACTAATAAAGTATTAACTTTACATCAAGATATTGCTTTAAAAGAGAATCTCAATCAACTGTTTCCTGATGAAAATGTGATGTTACACATTGAAGATAATCAAATTATGTATTATCAAGATGGAGGAAATTATTGTATGAAAGTTGATGTATATTTGACAAAAATGAATTATGATATCAGTGCTTTAAAAAAGCAAGTTTGTCAAAGTATTGAGATAGTAACAGGAATAGAAGAAGGATATCAATTATTTTCGTTTATAGATTGTTTATATGTTGAAAGGGAACTTTGAAATAAAGTTCTTTTTATTTTCAATTAGCAATTTATTTGTTATAATGTAAACGTAAAGAAAAATAATTTTAAAAAGTTTAAAAAATAAAAAGAAATTCCTCTTATTTTTGCGTATATGGAAGTAGGAGGTGAAATAAATGACAGATTATAAACAGAAGTTTGATCTGTTAATTAGAAATTATTTTAAGAATATCAATTGTTTTTGTGATTTTATTAATGGAACTTATTTTCAAGGTCATCAAATCATTCATGTAAGTGATGTTAAGCTTTATGATGGCGAGTATAGTGGACAACTTATGAATCAAAAGTATATCAAACGTTCTCGTGATAATTTGATGTCTGTGTATGTTGGCAATCATGAATCAT
>CALDMQ010000100.1 GCA_937917505.1 uncultured Erysipelotrichaceae bacterium
CGCCGCACTTCCTCTTCCTGGACCTACTTGAATTTTGTTTACCTTTGCGTATCTGACATAATCCCAAACAATTAAAAAGTAATCATCAAAGCCCATTTGATGAATAATTGAAAGTTCATATTTTAATCTTTCTATATATGTATGAGGTATTGTTTCTCCTTGAAATCTTTTCTTCATGCCCATTTGACAAAGGCTATATAAATATTCATTGGCCTTTCCATTATGAGGGACTGGATATGAAGGAAGGTGCCATGTATTCAATGGAATTGTTGCTTTACAACTCATCATCACTTGGCGTGTTTCTTCAATGTTTTCTATTGGAAATAAATCAACCATTTCTTTTTCTGTTTTTAAATATTTTTCAGTTGTCAGTGGTTCATGTTTATCATCTAATTGTGTATTTGTACTTGATGCTTTCATCAAATCTAAAGCCAATGCTTCTGAAGGTTTTAAATAAGAAACTTCGTTGGAACAAAGAACTTTGACTTGAGTATAACGTGCAAGAGAAATCAAACGATCGTTCAGCACTTGTTGATGTTTTAAATGATGATTTTGAATCATCACATAGTAATGATCTAAGAAAAGGGATTTAAATTTTTGGAGATATTTTACAGCTTCATCTTCCATTTCTTTCATGATCAATCTTTGGACAATGCCTTCTTGTGATGCTGATATGATATAAAGATGTTTTTGATATGTTGCTAAAGTTTCTAAAGGTAATGCTTTTTGAGAAGATAAATTAATATCTGTTGTAATTTTGATAAGATCAAAATAACCCATATCATCAATTGCGAGTAATGTAAATGGATATATATCTTCATCTATAAGAATGCTTGCTTCTAAACCATATATTGGTCGAATATGATATTTATTGCAGGCATGATGAAACTCCATCATTCCATACATATTATCTTTATCAGTTAAGGCTAAAGCATCAATATGTTTAGACGCTGCATCTCTAACAAGGTCAGGAATAAGAATTGTACTTTCTTGGAAACTATAAGAACTATAAACTTGTAAATGTCCAAACATATTCACACCTCCATTTGATATTCATTATATCACATCATACCCTCGTACTTCTACAAAATACAATGAAAAGAAAAAAGTATTAACATAACCGCAACATATAAACATAATATGACATAGATTACTTGCATCAAATAAACACATTCATAACTCATAATCCATAAACGATATAAATACAACCCTATTAAATAGTAATGATATTGGAGTTGAATGACTTTAAAAAATCTTTGATTGATAATAATAACAACACTTATAAGTACTGCAAAAAAATGAAAAGGAATAATCCATTTAAAACAAACCATTTGTAATATTAAACATAATGCACAAAGTAATTGTAGTTTCTTAATTCTTCTTATCATCATAAAATCACCTTAATGTATTTTATGATTTATGTAATAGAAAAATGTGATATATTCTTAGATATTTTGTCTTTTCAAACAAAAAAAAGGAATGAATTCATTCCTCCAAGATTGCAATATGATCATTATTCACATTCTTTTAAAGCTTTCGCAAATTGATCAGGACAAGATGTTGATTTACTACCACATCGAATACCCTCTAAACGTTTAATCAACTCATCTTTATTCATACCTTCCGCAAGATGAGCAACACCTTGTGTATTTCCTGAGCATCCTCCAATAAAACGCACATGACTCACTTTATCATCATTAACTTCAAAATCCACACGAACCGCACAAGTTCCTTTCATTTTATAACTATATTCCATCATTTCCACCTACTTTATTTTATCTTTTTCAAAAATATACATATTTTGACCATCTTTTAATCCATCTGAATATCTAATTTTACCATCTTCTAACATCCAAATAGCTTCAACATTATCAAGCGAATTAATTAACTTTAATCCATCTTCATAATTCATTAAGAAAACTGCTGAACTTAAAAAGTCTGCTAACCCACTATCTTCAGTAATAATACTTACACTTCTAAAATAAACACTAGGATAGAGTGTATCAGGATTAATTAAATGGTGATAACGTATACCATTTTCATCTTTATAGAATCTTTGATAATCGCCACTTGTCACAATAGATTCACCTTGAACAACCAAAATCCCTTCAGAATCGTTATTTTCTTCAGCACTTTTAGAATAATTTCCGTCACCCGGAGATTGTAAACTGACACAAAATTTTTCTTTACAATCCTCTAAAATCATATCTCCATCTTTCTTTATCTTTCTTGTTCCATGACTAGCAACATTACCACCACCACTTAACAAGAAATCCTCAACACCCATATCAATTAAATCTTGTTTCACAAGTTCAATAGCATAACCTTTAGCTGTAGCACCTAAATCTAAAGATGTATTCCTGTCTTTAATATAAACGGTACTTTTGTCTTTATCAATTTGAATACTATTCAAATCAGTATGTTGATTTGCTTTTTTTAATTCTTTTTGACTAGGAACTTTCCCAATACCATCATGAGACTCGGCTTGTTCACGATAATTATGCCATATTTCAATAACACTTCCAAAAGCAACATTGACTTTTGAAGAAATCTCCTTTGATCTTTGAATAGATAATTCTAATAAATCAATTAAAGGCTTATCTACCTTAATTGCTTGTTTACCTGCATTTTCATTAATTGTATAAACATTATTCACATCATCATAAGAAGAGTAACGATCAAAGAGATGATCATAATAATTCAATTTTTCTTCTATAAATTGACACTGCTCATCAAAATCATCTTCACTTTTTGCATATGTAATATAAGTTGTTATTGTATCAAAAGGACCAACAATATTATATGTATAATATTCATATTTTTCTTGACATCCAGTCAATAATAACAAAGACATAATTATAAGAATACTTAACTTCTTTTTCATTTTCATCACCGTTTTTCATTATATCAATTTTTATAAAGAAAGTGAAGATTTATGAAAATAAAAAAGCCATGCTTTTTCACATGACTTTTAATCGTTCAAAATTATTTTGCAGCTGCAGCAGCTTCAGCTAATGCACTTAATATATCATTGATAACAATTGTACATCCAGCAGCTAAATCAGTTCCAGTTTTAGCAGCTTTTCCACCATGGAAATCCATAGTTTCTACTTTAGCAACTTCATCAGCTGTTTTACCTTTAGCCCATGCAGTGAAAGCATCAATTTGTTCATTCCATTCTTTACTGATTGGAGAATCACCTTTCATACCATAAGCTTCTTTCTTTTCATATTTAGATTTTAAAGCATCTCCAGTAGCTTTAGTATCTTGTTGAGCACAATCAATTGAAGACCATACAATTTTACCATCAGCATCTAATGCAACAGATACTGCAGTAGTATTTACTTTACCTTGTGAAATTGAAGTTGTTTCACCAGCACCAATTTTATCAGCTTCTACTTCTTTTGCATTAGCACCAGCTTCTGCAACAGCAGCTAACATATCATCAATAACGATTGTACATCCAGCTGCTAAATCACTACCAGTTTTAGCAGCTTTTCCACCATGGAAATCCATAGTTTCTACTTTAGCGATATCATCTAAAGTTTTGT